>JBEVMD010000550.1:0-3734 GCA_040508835.1 Duganella sp.
AATGACTTGGGCAACCACCGCTGCCGGTGATTGCGGATTGCGATACGTTTCGATCAGGCGTTCGAAGCCCTTGCCCGCGCGCTCCAGGCTGCCTGGAATGCGCAGGAAGCGGCCGTCGTGGTGCAGGGCCAGGATCAGGCCGTACATCTCGTAGACCAGCTGTTGCGGATCGGTATCGGCTTGCAGGTCGCCCGTTTCCACGCACTGTTTTACACAGCGCAGCAGCGCGCCCTGCCAGGCGCCGACCATCGCCATCAACTCTTCGCGGATCGGGCCCGGGCGGTCGTCGTATTCGACCGCGCCACTGATGTAGATGCACCCCGAGGCCACTTCCACGCTCACGCGCTTGACCCAGCGCGCAAACATCGACTTCAGCCGCAATATGCCGCGCGGCTCCTTGACGCTGGGGAAAAACACTTCCTGTTCGAACCGGTGGTGATACAACTTGAGGACTTCCAACTGCAAATCTTCACGCGAACCGAAATGCGCGAACACGCCGGACTTGCTCATGTTCATCTTATCCGCGAGCAAACCAATGGTCAGCCCTTCCAGCCCATCGCGGCTGGCCAGGTCGAGCGCCACGTCGAGGATGGCCGCCCGTGTCAGTTCGCCCTTGCGCATAAATTTAGTTGAAGTGTTAATAAGATGGCATCCCAAAGTGAATTCATTCGTGGAGAAAACAATTCTGCTCCACTTAAATTTACTCCGTGTGAAAAAATTGCGAACGCTCGTACTATTATCCAGTGCGGGACAAAAGTCAAACGGTACCTTTAGAGTCGAGGTTCTATTGCTGCGGTGCAGCATCGGGATGGGGAGGCGTGGGCCAGACCGGCCAGAGGATCTGCGGCGGTTGGCTTACAGTTTGCCGAGCTGGCGGCGGTCGCGCTTGGTGGGACGGCCCTTGAAATCGGCGGTAGGTTCGCGGAACATGCGGCGGTTTTCGGCGACCAGCGCGCGCCGGGCGACGCTGGCGTCGGTTTCCTCATACAGGTTGCGGGCAATCGGCGCTGCCGCCCGCACGTCGGACAAATTCATCACATCGACTTCCCAGCGGTCGGAGCCGTTGTCGATATCGAGCTGGTCGCCCACGTGCACATTGCGGGCAGGCTTGACCTTGTCGCCATTGACCTTGACCTTGCCGCTGTCGACGGCATCAGTGGCCAGCGAGCGGGTTTTAAAGAAGCGCGCGGCCCACAGCCATTTATCGAGTCGTACAGTATTACTCAAGCGTATTTCCCCACGGAGAACAGGCCCATCACGGCCCGATAAAACACGAACGCCACTTCGTAGCCGATGCGGCGGATATGGCCGACGTGTTCGAAGTCCGCGTACTGGATCACCGCGCCGTCGGCAATGGCATCCTCGATATGCTTGCGCAAGCTTTGCGCAAACGCGGCGTCCTTGATCACCACGTTGGCTTCCTGGTTCAGGAACAACGACAGGCCGTCGACATTGCTGGAGCCCACAGTGGCCCAGTCGTCATCGATCACGGCCACCTTGGCGTGCAGCTGGGTCTTGCGGTATTCCACGATCTTGACGCCGGCCGCCAGCAGCTTGGGATAGAACGAGTGCGCGACCGCGTCCTGCAGCCAGATCTCGCCCACGCCGATCAGCAGCGTCACGTCCACCCCGCGCTCGGCGGCGGCGGCCAGCGCGCGGCGGAACTTGCGGCCCGGCGCAAAATACGGATTGGCCAGCAGCACGCTCTTGCGCGCGCGGCCCAGGGCCTGCAAATAAGCGCGCTGGATGGTGCTGCGGTTGCGCAGGTTGTCGCGCACGACAAAGCCCGCCTGCACCATGTTTTCGGCAGCGATCTTGTTCACCTTGCGCATGTCGCGGTACAGGCCGATGCGCTTGATGAGGTTCATCTTGCCCAGCCGGCGCCACTGGGTTTCCTGTTCCTTGTTGATCGACGCCACCAGCGGGCCGCGCACCTGCACCGCGAAATCCCAGCGTGGCGCATCGAGCGCAATCGCATGGTTGTAATCGCAGAACATGTCGTCGTTGATATTGATGCCGCCGACCAGGGCAACCTGGCGGTCGACCACGCAGATCTTGCGGTGCGTGCGCGTAACGCCGCGCTTGAACCAGGGATTGAACACGCGGTGTTCGACGCCGCCGGCCACCAGCTTTTCGTGCATGTGATTGACCTGGCGCCGGCCCGTGCCCCACCAGTCGGTAATCATGCGCACCTGCACGCCGCGCTGGGCGGCGGCAATCAGCGCCGCCATGACGCGCTGGCCCGTGTCGTCGCCGGCAAAAATATATGTCTCGAAATAAATTTCGTATTGGGCGTGCTCGATCGCCCCGATCAGTGCAGGGAAGAAGTCGGTGCCGGTATGCAGCAGCTTGACTTCGTTATCGGCAAGGAAGGTGACGGAAGCGCCCATGGCTCAATACTAGCCAAGTGACAGCGAGGCGACAATAGGGGCGTGATCGGACAGTTTGGCCCACAGGCTGCCGTGCATGACTTCGGCATTCTCGACCTTGAAGCCGCGCACATAAATGCGATCGAGGCGGAAGAAAGGCAGTGCTGAAGGGAAGGTGCGGGCCGGGTTGACGGACGACTTGCGGCGCAGGGTGCGCATGATGCCGTCCAGTGCCGAATGATTCCCCAGCTGGTCGAACGCTTCCACCACGCCCAGCGCGTTGCGCAGTTCGGCGCTGAGAGTATTGCGCCAGTCGTTGAAGTCGCCGGCAATGATGACCGGCTCGCCATCGGGCGCGGACGCGCGTACGGCGGAAATCAGCGCCTGGGTTTGCCGCCGGCGTCCCGCTTCAAACAGGCCCAGGTGCACGACATAGCAGTGCACGATGCCGTGCGGCGTGTTCAGCACGCAATGCAGGATGCCGCGCTGTTCATAGGCATGGTCGGAGACGTCGTGGTTGGCCATGTTAGCGATCGGGAATGCACTCAATAACGCATTGCCGTGGTGACCGTGGTCGTACACCGCGTTCATGCCGTAGGCGGCGTGCAGATGGCGCGACTCGCCGGCAAAATATTCATGCTGCGACGCAGCGGGCCAATGCTTGGTGCCCAGGTGCTCGGCCCCGTACTTGGCGGCCTTGAGGTCGTGCTTGCCCTGCACCTCCTGCAGAAAAACCACATCGGCGTCGAACAGGCCAATGGCCTGCTTGAGCGCCAGTACACGCGGCTCTGCGCGGATCGAAGACACCCCTTTATGGATGTTGTATGTGGCGACACGGATTTTCATGGACCCATTGTAACCCTGAGTCCGCAGGGTCGTACGTTCGCCGCCGCACATAACGATTTCTGCCTGGACAGTGTTATCCGATCTGGCGCGGCAGCTGCAAAATCGCTTCCGCATTGGAAGACGAAAAACATTTATCGGCCGCCGCAAGATGGGGCAGCCACGCGTGGCTGACGTGCTCGCGCGGGGACAGCGTGATGGCGATGTCGCGCGGCACCTGCACGCTGAAGATGTGCTCGGTGTTCTCGGTCACGCCCGGCGCGTAGCGGTGGCGCCATTCGGGGTAAATCGTATAGATGTTGGTCAGATGCCAGTCGCGCAGCACGATGTGCTGGCCATCGGCAACGATGCCCGTCTCCTCGTACAGCTCGCGGGCGGCCGCTTCAATGAAAGGCTCGCCCACGGCGTCGATGGAACCGGTAACGGACTGCCAGAAATTGGGCCGGTCGGCGCGTTCGATCAGCAGCACTTGCAGGTCGGCGGTGTGGATCACCACCAGCACGGATTCGGGAATCTTGTAGG
>JBEVMD010000576.1:0-7731 GCA_040508835.1 Duganella sp.
TTTGCGGCGGTGGTGGGACTGGGCGTGGCGCTGCGCGGCTGGAGCTGGTCGTACATGGGCAATCGCCAGCTGGTGGCCAATGTGCAGGCCGATCTGGACAAGGTCGTCAAGCTGCAGGACCGGCGCCTGGACCTGCAGTCCCGGCTCGAAGCGCTGGGCATCCTGCAGGACCGCATCGAGCAGCTGGAGCGCTATCGCGAGGAGCGGCCATGGTCGCTGCGCATGGGGCTTTACCAGGGCGCGCTGCTCGAACAGAAACTGCGGGCGGAGTATTTCGCGGGCGTGAAAGCGGTGATGATCAAGCCGGTGGTCGACAATATCGAGGAACTGCTGACAGCCACCAACGCCCATGCCGACCAGCTGCGCGCGCCGGGCGGCGCGGAACCGGCGATCCAGCCCGCACCGCAAGCCGCAGCCACCGGGTCGCAGTTCCAGCAGGCGTCGGCAGTCAACGTGGACGACGCCTACAACGCGCTCAAAACCTACCTGATGCTGGCCGATAAGACGCACGCCGAGCCGGGACACCTGAACGACCAGCTCACGCGCTACTGGCGCGTGTGGCTCGAAGGCCAGCGCGGCGCCATGTCGCGTGAGCAGATGATCCAGGCCGCCGAGCGGCTCATGACGTTTTACCTGGCGCAGATTGGCGATCCCTCCTGGCCGCGCATCGAACCGAAGCTGGCGCTGGTGGACCAGTCGCGCGAAAGCCTGCGGCGCGTGGTGCGCGGCATGCCGGCGCGCGAGCGCGTGTACGCCGACATCCGCGCCCGCGCCAATACGCGCTTCCCGGCCATGACGGTGGCGCGCATGGTGGGCGAGCAGGATCAGGCGCTCATTACCGGCAGCCATGCCGTGGCTGGCGCCTACACCCGCGAGGCGTGGGGAAAATACGTGCAGAACGCCTTCCGCGACGCGGCCACGCGCGAACTGCAAAGCACCGACTGGGTGCTGAAAAGCGCCTCCCGCGACGACCTGACGCTCGAGGGCAGTCCCGAGCAGATCCAGAAGGGCCTCACCGATTTGTACAAGGCCGATTATGCGCGCGAGTGGCAGAAGTTCGTCACCGGCGTCACCATCGCCAACCTCAATGGTTTTGACGCCGCCGTCGTGGCGATGAACCGCCTGGGCGATCCGCAGTCGTCGCCGATGTCCAGGCTGCTCGCCACCATTCACCAGCAAACCTCGTGGGACAACCCGGCGGCGCTGACTGCGGACATGAAGCAGGCGCAGACAGGCTTCATCAACTGGATCAAGACCAGCGTGCTGCGGCGCGCGCCGGCGCAGGTGACCCTCAACGTGCCGCTCGAGCAGGGCCGCGCCGACAACCCCCTGGGACCGATCGGCCGCGAGTTCGCCGGCGTGGGCAAACTGCTCACGCCCGGCGACAAGAACGCGTCGCTCATGGGCGTCTACATGGAAGCGCTGTCCAAGCTGCGCAGCCGTCTCAATCAGCTCAAGAACCAGGGCGACCCCGGTCCCGGCGCGCGCCAGTTCATGCAGCAGACGCTGGAGGGCACCGGCTCCGAACTGGCCGACGCGCTGCGCTACGTGGACGAGCAGATGCTGAGCGGGATGAGCGACAGCCAGAAGCAGGCGATCCGTCCGATTTTGGTGCGGCCGCTGATGCAGACCTTTGCCGTGCTGATTCCGCCGGCGGAGGCGGAGATCAACAAGACCTGGCTGGCGCAGGTGTACGAACCGTTCCAGCAGACGCTGGCGAACAAGTATCCGTTTGCGCCCACCGCGCGCATCGAGGCGTCGGGGACCGAGATCGCGCAGTTCTTCGGTCCCGAGGGTTCGATCGCCAAATTCGCCACCACCGCCATGGGACCGTTGGTGACGCGGCGCGGCGACGTGCTGGCGCCGCGCACCTGGGCCGACATGGGCATCACGCTGTCGCCGCAGACGGTCGCGCGGTTCCCGGCCTGGATCGCGCCGGTGGGCGCGGGCGGCGTGGCGGCGGCATCGGCGGTCGCGCAGACGGTGTTCCAGATCCAGCCGCTGCCCGCGCCCGGCGCGCTGGAATACACGGTCGATATCGATGGTCAGCAGGTGCGCTACCGGAATACGCCGCCCCAGTGGGCCAATATGACCCATCCCGGGCCGCAGGGCGCGCAGGGTTTGCAGGGAGCGAAGATCACGGCAGTGGCATTCGACGGCCGCAGCGTGGACGTGTTCAACGAGCCGGGGCAGTTTGGCCTGAAGCGCATGATCGACGCGGCGGCCAAGCAGCGGCGCGAGGGCGGGGTGTTCGAACTGCGCTGGACCAGCGGCGCGATCACGGTGGCGATGGGGCTCAAGATCATCAGCAGCCCGGACACCAGCGGCGACGCCGCCGCGCCACAGGAGCAGGGCTTCAAGGGAATGCGGCTGCCCGAAGCCGTGGTGGGCGCGGCCCCCTCGGCGCCGGCTGCACCGGTCGCGCCACCCGCCGGTGCACCGCCCACTGCACCGGCCGCCGCACCGGCGGCAGCGCCGGCGGTAGCCGTTGCGGGCGATGCGGAAAATGCAAAAAACGCGGGCAAGCCGGGAGCGGCGCCATGAAACGCGGCCCGCAATCGGCGCGCATCGGCTATTTCGGCAAGCTGCCCGCGCGCGGCGATTTTATCAAGGCGGCCGACAACCCGGCGCTGGCCGCGCTGCTCGACGGCTGGCTGGCCGAGGTCATGAACCGCCTGAGCACCGCGCCGCGCTGGAAGCTCCATTACGACGCCCTGCGCCCGCTGCGGTTCGCGTTCGTGGGCACGCGCAGCCGGCGCGCCATCGCCGGCCACCTGGCGGCCAGCAGCGATGCTTCGCGGCGCCGTTACCCCTTCCTTGCCATGAGCGCCATCGACGTCGAGGCGCCGCAAGGCTTCGTCTCGCTCAGCCCCCTGGTGCTGGCGCCGTTGTGGAATGCGCTCGACGTGCTGACCGCCGACGTGTTGAGCGCAGCCGACCCCGAGCCGTCGCTGCAGGCGATGGCGTCGACCACGGTGCCGGTCGATCCCGGCGCGGCGGAACACGAAACCGCGTTCACCGACTTCCTCGATCGCCACAATATCAGCGGCCTGGAAGCCTTGCTCGGCCGCGCCTCGGTACGCCGCACCATCCTGGCGGTGGGCTTGCTGCTGCAACCGGTGCGGCGCAGCGGCACCGCGCGGCTCGACAAAAGCCTGCTGCTGCCGTTGCCGCAGGGCCCCCGCGAGCGGTACCTGGTGGCAGCGCTCTGGCTCGATCTCGTGGCGCCGTTCCTGCAGCGGGCCGATTTCGAACTGGCGCTGTTCCTGGCCGAGGTGTACGACCAGCCGGCCCTGGTGATCGGTTTCGGCGGCGCCGCGCCCGAAGCGCTGCAGGCGATCATCGACCCCGAATGCGCGGCCGACCAGCAGGTCGATTTCGACGATACCGGCTGGGTCGACGACCTGGTGGCGGGCGACGCCGCCGTGCAAAAGCTGTCCGCTTATCTGGAGCAGGGCCAGCTTTCGCTGCGGTCCGTGCGCGAGCTGTTTCACGAAACCTTTGTCTGACTAGGAAGGAGTGCGCGATGCGTCAGCGGTTCGTCTGGCCGGCGGCGATGCCGGCGTTGCTTACATCGATGTCCCTGGTTTGCGCAGCGCCCGCCATGGCGCAGACGCCGCCGGCAGCCGATCCGCGACCGGGCCAGGTGGTGGTCAATGGCGCCGTGCCCGACGAAGCGGGCAAGGCGGCCTTGCTGGCGCGCGTGCGCGAGCTGTATGGCGCGGACCGGGTGGTGGATCAGGTGTCGATTGCGCAGGTGTCGCTGCCGCCCAACTGGGGCGGCTATGTGCATAAACTGATCGGCCCCAATCTGAAACTGATTACCAAGGGCGAGATCCGCATCGACGGCACCAACGTGAGCCTGCGCGGCGAGGTGGCCAACGAGGCGCAGCGCCAGCAGATCGCCAGCGACATCGCCACCAGCCTCAATCCCAGCTACACGGTCAACAACGGCTTGCGCGTGAGCGCGGCCGAGCAGAACCTGCTGGACGAGACGCTGGCCAAACGGATCATCGAATTCGAAAGCGGCAAGGCCACGCTGACCGATGCCGGCAAGGCGATCCTGAACGAGATGGCGGCGGCGCTGCACAAGGTCAAGGGCAAGCAGGTGGAAGTGATCGGCCACACCGACAATCTCGGTCTGCGCGACAGCAACCTGGCGCTGAGCCACGCGCGGGCGCAGGCGGTGCGCAGCTACCTGGCGGAGCAGGGCGTGAGCCAGGACATGGTGCTGGTGTCCGGGCAGGGCCCGGACCGGCCGGTGGCGGAGAACGGCAGCGCCGAGGGCAGGGCGCGCAACCGGAGGATCGAGTTCCGGATTGCGCAGTGATTCAGCGGTCGACCACGATGACGATCACGGTAAGGTGATCGTCACATACGCCGGGCGAGGCGCCAGCTTTACCAGGTCCGAGTAGCCCGCCAGCGCCTGCTGCGTATCGCTGGCCAGCGACGCGCGCAGGCCGATGAACGCCGCCAGGGCGCACACGCCGAACAGCGCGCAGGCGGTCCACAGCGGCGTATTGCTGCGCAGCTTGTGCACGATCTGGTCGGGCCGTTCGGCCTGCGGTGCGAAGCCGCGGCTCTTGCCCTGGATGTGGGCGATCTCGTCGCCGAGGCGCGCGGTCAGGTAGGCCAGCTTGTCGCCGCTATCGAGCACGTACTTGCCCTTGAAGCCGATCAGCAGGCACATATGAAACACCTGCAGCGCCGGCAGGCGCGCGCCGCCGGCGGTACGCAGCGCTTCGAGGCGGTCAAAAAAATGTTCCCCGGCCAGCTGGTCGCCGAAGATCACCAGCTGCAGCGGACGGCGCTCCCACGCCTCGCGCATCGGAAACTGCGATGACAGGATGATCTCGTCGAGCGCCGCGCAGTAGGCGTACTTGGCGGCGTCGATGTCGTCGCCGCTGGCGCGCAGCTTGCGTGCTTCGCGATCGAAATCGGCCAGGTAGGCGGTGATGTGGTCGAGGAAGGCCGTTTCCCCCGGCGGCACGCTGCCGTTGCGGAGCATGAACAGCAGGTAAAACCCCTCCTGCAGCAGGTCGAGCAGGGTTTGCACATGGCCGTAGCCGGGCTGGATCTGGCGTCGCTGGCCGCCCATCAGCGTCGGTATCGCGCGGCGTTCCACTTTGGCGTTCATGCGGCCACCGCGATCAGGTTGAGCCGCAGGTCGCGGATCCCGGATGGCACATAGATCGCGATCGACTGCGCTTTCAGCATTTGTTCGTACAACATGCCCTTACCCTCCAGTGCAAAATAATAGGTGTCCGGCTGGACCGGAATGGCCGCCGGGACTTGCGGCGCGTGCGTGAGCTTCACGCCCGGCATGGCCGACAGCACGCATTTTTCGACATCGTCCGGCGCCCCCACCTTGACGCGCAGCGGCACCACGTCCACCAGTTCCAGCGCCGACAGCGAGGCGCCCACGGCCAGGTACAGCGTGGTGCGCTGGTCGATCTTGCCGGAATCGAGCTTGCCCAGGTGGTAGCTGGGCTTTTCTTCCGTGAGCGCGATCGAGAAGTACTTGGTCGAGATGACCGTGTCGAGCAGGTCGCGGATGATGTGGTCGAGCGCAGAAAAACACTGCGCCAGGTCGTCGTGCCGGTACGCCGGCAACTGCGCCAGCGAATACTGCTTCGAATACGTCATCATGGCGCCGGCCAGCGCGAGCAGGCATTCGAACAGCCGCTCCGGATGCATGCCGGGATGGCGTACGTAGTGCATCAGCGTGGCGGCCGACGTGCTGACCGTGTGCAGCAGCCAGAACGAGGACACGTCGCCCGAGCGGAACTCGATCACGTTGCGGCTCGGTTCCCGCATGTGCCCCTGCAGCGACTGCACCTTGGCCTGCAGTGCTTCCATCAGCCGGTCCAGCATGTCCTTGAGGGGCGGCGCGCCGCCGATGGACAGGCTGGGCGGAATGAAGGCGGGATCGGGCTCGAAGCCGCCGGTGACCGTGCGGCGCAGCCGGATCACCGGCACGCAATCGAAAGCGCCCAGCGGTTCCTGGTCCGATACCAGGCGCACCGATTGCTTGAGGAAGCCGACTTCGGAGTCCACGGCCTCGGTGTACAGGTCCGCCGTCTCGCGCGCATCCTCGCTATAGCGCGCGCCGGCGTGCGGCTGTCCCCTGGGGACGGCATTGCCCCCGCCGGGCGCCAGCGTGGGCAGCGCGGCGTACCACGTCACTTCCTGCAGCGCGGGCGGCAGTGCCGCCAGGTCCACCGCGAGCGGCAGCGGTTCGCTCGATGGCGCCTCGAAGATTTCGCCGTCGCGGAAGATCGCCGACAGCGCCTGCAGCCGCAGGCGGTCGGCCTTGAGCGCATCGAGGTCCCACTCGATCTGCCGCACGCCCCACAGGAACGGCTGCAAGGCGAGGGCGATCTGGTTCAGGCGCGCTTCGTGGTAGCGGTCCTGCTGCTGGAAGTGCTGGGGGCGCAGGAACAGGCCTTCGCCCCACAGCACCTTGGATGGAATGGTCATGCTTGGCTCCTGTGGGTTATGGACAGCTGGCGGCGGATGGCGACCGGCCCGCATCCGCCGGCGTGGCAACGGGCGCCGCGCCCTGGCCGGCGCTGATGGCACACGCTGACAGGCCGACCGTGATGCCGGATTTTTCCGCTTCGGCGGCCGGGAACACCAGCCGCCAGCGCTGCGGCGCCGGCGCGCGGAACAACGCCACCACGCCGATGAACGGCGCCTCGCGCGTCGTTTTTTCCACCATCTCGATCTGCCGACCGGGGATCAGCATGACTTCCCTGACCTCCAGCAGATCCTGGCCCAGTGCCGCGCTTTCGGCGTCGGCGTCGAGAAAGACGCCGAAGTGCAGTTGCTGGAAGGTGGCCGGCTGGCGCAGCTTGTAGACCCGCACCGCCAGCGCCAGCGCCTGGGCGCCGGACCCCGCATTGAGGTTGGCGGCCGCGTGCAGCTTGAGCGGCACATTGCGCGGCGGCTTCTGGGCCTCGGGCAGCTCCGGCTGTTTCGGCATGCCGGCCAGCTGCAGCGCGGCGCTGGCGATCGAGCCGGCCGCGCAGCCTTGCAACGCGATCAGCGTGGCCACGGCGGCAGTGGCGATCAGGGATTTTCGGTGCATGGCGTCTCCGTGTGATCCACGCATTAGAGCCAATGGCGGGCACCGCATTATTGCGTAGGCGCAATAAAACCGGAAAGGAAACGCTGCCTTTGTGTAACTTGAGTAAACGCAATTTCCAGCGCGGCGCCTCATGAATAATGGGCCCCTTCCTCATGGTTCGGCAAAAAGGAGAGTGTGATGATCACGATGAAAACCAGGCGACGGGGCATTTTCAACACGGCAGCGGCGATGGTGGCCAGCCTGGCGCTGCTGTCCGGCTGCGCCACCGATGGCGAAAACATCCGCACCGAGCAGCCCAAGGCCGCAACGCTGCAGAACGCGCTGGCCGAAGCCAATGGCGCGCTGGCTGCGGGCCAGCGCGACAGGGCGCAGACGCTGCTCAAGGGCGCCGCCGCCAGCTACCCGGCCGACAAGGCGCCGTGGCTGCAACTGGCGCAGCTCAAGTTTGAGCGCGGCCACTACGGCGAGGCCATCACCAATGCGCTGGAAGCGCTGCAGCGCGATCCGAAGGACAAGCTGGGCAACAGCATCGTGGCCGTGAGCGGCCTGCGGCTGTCGACCAGGGCGCTGGCCGATTTGAGCCAGCAGAACAACCTCAATGGCTCGCTGCGCACCGAGGCGCAGGAACTGGCCAGGGTGCT
>JBEVMD010000051.1:0-12042 GCA_040508835.1 Duganella sp.
CGCCGAGATCTCCACCGGGCTTTTCACGCCGGCCACGGTTTTGACCTGCACCATGCCGGGCGTGTCCTGGAAATCGTAGGGCATGTTTTCCACGTACGCGATGTCGGCCAGGCCGCGTCCCATGAAGCGCTTGACGGAGACGATGGTATTTTTCGGATCGGTCGCCTGCGCCTGCTGCGCCTTGTACCCGATGTTGGCGTGGCCGTTGGGCAGGTAGCGTACCACGGACGGCAGCAGCGGCCGGCCTTCCTCGTCGTTCAGCACTTCTGGAATGCTGTTGCGCACGGTGGCAACGAGCGAATTGGTGGTGCCGAGGTCGATCCCGACCGCCAGCCGGTGCTGGTGCGGTGCGGTGGACATGCCTGGTTCGGAAATTTGCAGAAGTGCCATGGGTGGAGCCTGTATCTTGTTGGTTTGCCTGAGCCCCGTAAAGAGCCCGCTGGGGCTCCGCCGGTGTCAGGCTTCGATTGCTTCGAAGGCGAAGCTGACTTCTTCGCCGAATTTTTCGAGGAACATCAACGCGCGCACGCCTTGCGCGGCGGCGGCAAAGTCGCCGGCGTCGAGCTGCCGTTCGATCTGCGCCAGCTGGTCCTTGCGGGCGGCGCGCAGGTCGCGGTCGAGCGTGTCGAGGGCGCCGGTGTCTTTGGCCGCGCGGGCGTCGCCCAGCGCTTCGCGCCAGTCCATCTGCTGCATCAGGAACGCCACCGGCATGGCAGTATTCGATTCGGTCTGCAGATCGACGCCGTTCAACTCGCACAGGTACTGGGCGCGCTTTTGCGGATTTTTCAGCGTTTGATACGCTTCGTTGGCGCGCGTGGCCCACTGCATGGCGACGCGCTTTTCAGCGTCGGTCGCGTTGACGAACTTGTCCGGGTGGACGCGGCTTTGCACGTCGCGGTAAGCGCTGTCCAGCGCGCCTGCGTCGACGGCGAACCGCTGCGGCAACTGGAACAGCTCAAAATGGTTTTGCATGGGCGGCTATTCGACGTCTAGATGCGGAAGCTCTCGCCGCAACCGCAAGCGTCTTTTTCGTTGGGGTTGTGGAACTTGAAGCCCTCGTTCAAGCCTTCGCGTGCGAAGTCGAGCTCGGTGCCGTCGATATATGGCAGGCTCTTCGGATCGACAAAGACTTTGACGCCGTGCGACTCGAACACGCTATCCTCGTCCGCCACTTCGTCAACATACTCGAGCTTGTACGCCAGGCCCGAGCAGCCGGTGGTACGCACGCCAAAACGCAGACCGACGCCCTTGCCGCGGCGTTCGATGTAGCGATTGATGTGCTTGGCTGCTTTTTCGGTCAGGGTAATGGCCATCTAATTCTCCGTGCCGGCGACAGCCGGCATATATAAAACCAAAGTTGTTGCAATGCGCTCGCCGTCACCACGACGCCACGGTCGCATGGCAACGACTTTAAGCAACGGCAGCGTCCTTGGCCTGGTAATCTTGCACTGAGGCCTTGATGGCGTCTTCCGCCAGGATCGAGCAGTGGATTTTGACCGGCGGCAGCGCCAGTTCTTCAGCGATCTGCGTGTTCTTGATGGCCAGCGCCTGGTCCAGGGTTTTGCCCTTGACCCATTCGGTAACCAGCGAGCTCGACGCGATGGCCGAACCGCAGCCATACGTCTTGAACTTGGCATCTTCGATCAGGCCATCGGCGCCGACCTTGATTTGCAGTTTCATCACGTCGCCGCAGGCGGGCGCGCCCACCATGCCGGTGCCGATGCTGTCATCGCCCTTGTCGAACGCGCCGACATTGCGTGGATTTTCGTAGTGGTCCAGCACTTTTTCCGAGTAAGCCATTTTGTTGCTCCTGTATCTTTAAGTTATTTCGAACGTCGCAGCGCGCGGGTTGATCAGTGCGCGGCCCACTGGATCGAGCTGATATCGATCCCTTCCTTGAACATGTCCCACAGCGGCGACAGTTCACGCAGTTTGCCCACTTTCGACTTCATCAGCTCGATGGCGAAGTCGATGTCTTCCTCGGTCGTGAAACGGCCGATGGTAAAGCGGATCGAGCTGTGCGCCAGCTCGTCGCTGCGGCCCAGCGCGCGCAGCACGTACGAGGGCTCCAGGCTGGCCGACGTACAGGCCGAACCCGACGATACTGCCAGGTCCTTGACAGCCATGATCAGCGACTCGCCCTCGACGTAGTTGAAGCTGACGTTGAGGTTGTGCGGCACGCGGTGTTCCATGTCGCCGTTGATATAGGTTTCTTCGATTTCTTGCAGGCCATTGGCGAGGCGGTCGCGCAGCGCCTTGATGCGCGCCATTTCCGTGTCCATCTCGACCTTGGCCAGGCGGAACGCTTCGCCCATGCCCACGATCTGGTGGGTCGGCAAGGTGCCCGAACGCAGGCCGCGCTCGTGACCGCCGCCGTGCATCTGCGCTTCGATGCGCACACGTGGCTTGCGGCAGACGTACAGCGCGCCCACGCCTTTCGGGCCATAGGTCTTGTGCGCGGTAAAGGTCATCAGGTCGACCTTGGTTTTTTGCAGGTCGATCACTACTTTACCCGTGGCTTGCGCGGCGTCGCAGTGGAAAATAATGCCTTTCGAACGGCACAGTGCGCCGATTTCATCGATCGGCTGGATCACGCCGATTTCGTTATTGACCAGCATGACCGAAATCAGGATGGTGTCCGGACGGATGGCCGCGGTCAGCTGCTCGATGGTGATCAGGCCGTTATCCTGCGGCTCCAGGTAGGTCGCTTCGAAACCCTGACGCTCCAGCTCGCGCACAGTGTCGAGCACGGCTTTGTGCTCGGTTTTCACCGTGATGATGTGCTTGCCTTTAGTCTTGTAGAACTGCGCTGCGCCCTTGATGGCCAGGTTGTTCGACTCGGTGGCGCCGGAGGTCCAGATGATTTCGCGCGGGTCGGCATTGACCAGGGCGGCGACATGGGCGCGCGCCTCTTCCACGGCTTTTTCAGCCGTCCAGCCGTACATGTGGCTGCGCGACGCGGGGTTGCCGAACTGCTCGCGCAGGTAGGGAATCATGGCGTCGGCCACGCGCGGGTCGATCGGCGTGGTGGCCGAATAATCCATATAGATCGGGAAATGCGGCGCGGTCTGGAACTTTACGGCGGCGAGATTTTTTTCTGGGGCGTTCATCTGGTAACTCCGTTCATCTTTTGTTTTTAGCCTGGCAAGCAATCGCTCAACCCAACGCGGCCTGGTTTTCATTGCGATGCATGACCACCACGTTTTGGTCGGCATGCTTTTGCTTCTGTTGATCGACCAGATCCTGCAACGACACGGAATCCAGATAATCAACCATCTTTTCATTGAGCGTGGCCCACAGCTCGTGGGTCATGCAACGCACGCCACTGGCGGCGTCCGCCCCGTGGCAATTTTCCTTGCCGCCGCACTGGGTGGCATCCAGCGGCTCATCGACAGCGATGATGATGTCGGCAACAGTGACCTTGTCGGCGCGGCGCGCCAGACTGTACCCCCCGCCCGGGCCGCGGATCGATTCGACGATCTCGTGGCGGCGCAGCTTGCCAAATAATTGTTCCAGGTACGACAGCGAAATGGCCTGGCGCTGGCTAATGCCCGACAGCGTGACCGGACCTTTGCCTTGGCGCAGCGCCAAGTCGATCATCGCAGTTACAGCAAAACGGCCTTTGGTGGTCAGACGCATCACTACCTCGGTTCGGTTAAAATATCGACCCAGCTGGCCCTGGCTTTAGCCTGAGTAGTTGATCGAATTAGTCAAGTATACCAAACTTTATCAAAGTTTGCCTGTCACCCCTCGGATCAGCCGCCCCGCTTCCCTTTCAATAGTTGCATCGGCCCGAACAGGGCATGCATATCCTGGTTGGCAATAAAACTGAGGTTGTACGGGTGCTCGGCCACGCTCTGCGGAAACTGCTGCATGACGGGCAGTTTTTTGAGCAGTTCGGCGATTTTGCCCCACAAGATCATGGTGGGCGCCACGGGCGCCTGCGCGGCCAGCCCCGCCATCACCGTCTCGAAAAACGGCAGCCACGCCCTGGCATCCTTGACGGGCGCCACATGGCTGCGAAACACCAGCGACGCATTGAGCAGCAGGAAACCCTGTTCGGTCAGCTTGCGCTGCATGTCGTCCAGGGTCTGGATATGGGTGCCGGCGCCGCTGCGCGCCTGGCGCGACACCGCGGCCATGGCGTCGCCGGCGGTGTTCTCGAGCCCAAGCTGACCGTCGGCCACCAGCAGCATTTTCATAAAGTTGCGCAGCGACGTGGCCTTGTTGACCGCCTTCGACAGGCCGCCGCCCTCCTCGCTCGACCACAAGCTGCCCACGGCGCCGTCCATGAAGCACACGCCGGTAGCGCTCGCCTCGCGCGGGTACGGCCCTTCGCCCACCAGCACGTAGCGCACCGCGCTCAAGGGCAAGGCAAACGCGGCAAACAGGCGGCCTTGCGTGGGCAGGTACCGGTCGCCTGCCAGTTGCGGCAGGTAGTCGGGCGTGGCCGCCATCATGGCCGTCAGGCCATCGATCAGCAGCGGGCGCCAGGAAGCGTGGGCGCCATCGAGGGCGTCGAGTATCGGGGTCGGCAGGGTCATGGCGAAAAAGCGGCTGGACAAAGGCGCGATTGTAGCGCGCCCCTTGCCGCGCGCCTACTTTTCCGCCAGCCAGCCGCCGTCGAAGCCCGCTTTTTGCAGGCCGGCGCGGATATACCGGTTATCGCGCATCAGGCTCCACGGCAAATCGTGCAGATAGTTATCGACCATGATGATGGCCGGGCCCTTGTCGATGCCGAAGTGGTACGGCGACACCCAGCGTGCGCAGCCGCCGCGCCCATGATGGAACACGGTGGAAAACGACGGCTTGAAACCGCACGGGCGCGACTCGTTCAATTCCATGGACTGGTAGTGCTCGATGGTGGGCAGCACGATTTCCGGCGCGAACGGCAGCGACGCGGCCACCGCCCATGGCGCCAGGGTGCCGTCGTCGGAACCGTAAGGCACGCTGCGGGCCATGTAATCGTAAAACTTGCGCTGCACGCCGCCGATCTTGCGGGTGCCGGGGCCGGGACCGTCACTGGCCGAGATGCCCCAGTGCAGGGCATCGTATTCGGGAAAGCCGAGCGGATTCTCGATGGCGTAGCGCTGCTGCACCAGCGTCGCGCGGCGGCTGTTTTCAAAGTAATCGAGATCGCGGCCGCGCATGAAGTCGTCGCGGATGTCGCGCATGTCGAGCCACACGTGCGACATCTGGTGGATGAACAGCGGCCCCGCGTACAGGTAGTCGATGCCGTACACCGATTTCCATTCGTAGGTGCCGGACCAGGCGTCGTAGCTGTCGCGTTCGATGGGGTACGTAGGCGAGCCCAGCGCCAGTACGTACAGGATCAGCGCCTCGTCGTACCCTTCCCAGTGCCAGCGCAAAAACCCCTTGTCGGGGCGCCAGCCGTGGCACAGCAGCCGCTTGCGGCGGCGCATCCATTGCCAGTCGACGCGGCGATACAGCAGGTCGCCCAGTTCGCGGATTTCATGCTCGTCCTGCGCGGCGCCCGCGAAATACTGGGCGGCAGTCAGCACGCCCGCTATCAGCAGCGCCGTGTCTATGCTCGACAGCTCCGAGTCTTGGGCGCGGGCGCCCGTCTCCATGTCGATGAAATGGTAATAAAACCCCTTGTAACCGGTGGCCGTGGGCGACTCGCTCTGTTCGCTATTGGCGAGAAAACGCAGGGCGGCCAGCGTGCGCGCGATTGCCAGCTCGCGCGTCATGAAGCCGCGCTCGACGGCAATCGGGTAGCACGTGAGCGCCATGCCCACCGCGGCAATGCTGGCGGGCCAGCCCTCGCCTGCCGTCTTGTCACGAATTAGCCCGTTTTTCGGATTGACTTCGGTTAAAAAATAGTCGAACGATTGCTTCTGCAGATCGTTGAGCAACGCCAGGGTAGCGGCATCGACTGCGACTGGCGGGCGCTCGATGCGCGGCATGGTCGTCATTTCAGGCCTGAACGGTTGCTGTAAAACCGCATCGTGTCACAGCGCCGACTGCCGGTATGTGCCGGAACTCACAGACGGGACCGCCTCGCATCCAAATGCCGCCTACTCCGCGTCCGGCTGCTGGGATGGATGGGCCCGTTGGAATGCGGGCAAGGCCGCGCAGGCCTCGTGGATGCGCATCACGGTGGGATACGGCGCCAGGTCGACGCCGAAGCGCTGCGCCGAAAACACTTGCGGCGCCAGGCAGCAGTCCGCCAGACCGGGCTGGTCGCCGTGGCAGAACCGGCCGGTGTGCGCGTCGCCCGCCAGCAGCGCTTCCAGCGTGGCCATGCCGGTGCGCAGCCAGTGCTGCTGCCAGGCCAGCTTGGCCTCTTCGGTCTGCTGCAACTCGCCGGTCACGTACTTGAGTACGCGCAGGTTGCCCAAGGGATGGGTGTCGGCCGCAACCGTCAGCGCGAGCGCGCGTACGCGGGCACGGCCGGCAGCATCGGCGGGAAGCAGCGGCGCTTGCGGCCGCGTTTCATCGAGGTATTCGATGATGGCCAGCGACTGGCCGAGGCTGATCTCGCCATCCTGCAAGGTCGGCACCAGGCCCGATGGATTGACTGCCCGGTAGGCCTGCTGCAACTGCTCGCCGCCGTGGCGCAGCAGGTGCACCGGCAGCGCTTCGTAGCCGAGCCCCTTGAGCGCGAGCGCGATGCGCACCCGGTACGCGGCCGAGCTGCGGAAGTACGTGTACAGCTTCATGCGTGTTCGCCATAGTGCACGACGGTCTGGTCGATGGCGCCGAAGATGCTGGCGCCCTGCGCATCCTGCATGTCGATGCGCACGCGGTCGCCGAACCGGAGAAACGGCGTGTGCGGCTTGCCCGTCTCGATGGTTTCGTACATGCGCACTTCGGCCAGGCAGCAATAGCCGACGCCGCCATTGGCGATGCTCGATCCGTGCAAATTACCCTGCTTGTTGGAGACGGTGCCGGAACCGATGATGGTGCCCGCCGCCAGCTCGCGCGTGGCGGCCGCGTGCGCCACCAGCCGGGCAAAACTGAAGGTCATGTCCTCGCCCGCATCGGGCTTGCCGAACGGTTGGTCGTTCAGTTCCACCAGCAGCGGCAGGTGCAGCTTGCTGTCGCGCCAGCTGTCGCCCAATTCGTCGGGCGTGACCGCCACCGGAGAAAATGCGCTGGCCGCCTTGGACTGGAAAAAACCGAACCCCTTGGCCAGTTCGTTGGGGATCAGGTTGCGCAGCGAGACGTCGTTGACCAGCATCACCAGGCGGATGGCCTTGGCCGCCTGCGCGACATCCACCCCCATGCGCACGTCGCCCGTGATGACGGCCACTTCCGCCTCGAGGTCGATGCCCCAGTCTTCGGACAGCGCATAGATCGGATCGCGCGGGCCGATAAAACTGTCCGAGCCGCCCTGGTACATCAGCGGATCGGTATAAAACGACGCCGGCACCTCGGCGTTGCGCGCCTTGCGCACCAGTTCCACGTGGTTGATATAGGCCGAGCCGTCGGCCCATTGGTAGGCGCGCGGCAGCGGCGAGTGGCAGGCCTGCTGATCGAACGGCCGGGCATCGATGGCCTCGCCGGCATTGAGCGTGGCGTACACGGCCTGCAGGCGCATCGCCACCAGGTCCCAGTTGTCGAGCGCATGCTGCAGCGTGGCGGAAATCTTGGGCACCGCCTGGTACAGCGACAGGTCGCGGCTGACCACGACCAGGCGGCCGTCGCGGCTGCCGTCCTTGAGGGTGGCCAGCTTCATGGGCGGCCTCCCTGGTCTTTCGGTGCATGCATCCAGGCGGCATGGCGCGGCGCCTTGCGGGTACGCGACCATTCTTCCAGCATCTCCCACTTGACGGCGTCGAGCTTGTCCATCATGTCGGGCGTGGCGGTGTTGACGGCCAGTTCCAGCCGGTGCCCGTTGGGGTCGAAAAAATAGATCGACTGGAACAGCGTGTGGTCGACGGGACCGATGACGTCGATTCCGTCCGCCACCAGGCGCGCCTTGGTGGCCAGCAGCTCGTCCATGGACGCGACTTCCAGCGCCAGGTGCTGCACCCACGCCGGCGTGTTGTGGTCGCGGTCCATGGGGGCCTGGGTGGGCAGTTCGAAAAAGGCCAGCACATTGCCGTGGCCGGCGTCGAGGAACACGTGCATATACGGGTCCGGCGCCTTGGTCGACGGCACTTCGTCCTCGGCAATGGCCAGCACGAAGTCCATATGCAGGTGCTTGACGTACCAGTCGACGGTTTGCTTGGCATCGCGGCAGCGATACGCCACGTGGTGGATTTGCTTGATTTTCATGGGTGTCTCCGGGGGCGGCTTTCTATCTGCGTTGTTGACGACGCGTTTCGTACGATTAAACGCCAAACCCAGATATCATGCAAACGAGATTTTTATTATCATTTATCAGATTTTTCCATGAATCCCAGCTTACGACAAATGCGCGCCCTGGTGGCGCTGGCCAAGACCGGCAGTTTTACGCTGGCGGCCCAGCACCTGAACCTCACCCAGTCCGCGCTTAGCGGCCAGATCAAGGAGCTGGAACAGGTGCTGGGCGTGCGCGTGGTCGAGCGCACCACGCGCAAGGCGCAGTTGTCCGAGCTGGGGCGCGAACTGACGCCGCTGTTTGAAAAAATGCTGCAAGACCTGGACCGCGCGATGGCCGACATCGCCAGCCGCAAGGCCCTCAAGCAAGGCATGGTGCGGGTGGCCGCGCCGCAGATGCTGTCGTGCACCCTGCTGCCCGAGGCAATTGCCGCCTACCGCGCACGCCATCCCGACGTCCAGGTGCGGCTGGCGGACAGCCCGGTGGAGCAGGTATCGGCGCGCGTGTTCAGCGGCGAGGTGGATTTCGGCATCGGTCCCGACCGCGACACCACGGCCGATATCGAAGCCGATCCCCTGTTCGAAATGCCGTTCGTGGTGGTGTTCCCGGACGGGCACCCGCTGCAGCAGCAGGCAGTCGTCACCTGGGCCGACGTGGACCGGTTCCCGTTCATCGCGCTGCAAGGGCAGTTCACCGAGCGGCTGCTGCGCGACATGCACACGTCGTTCCGCGAGCTGTCGCTGCGCCCGTACAACGAGGTGACGTTCATGACCACGGCGCTGGCCATGGTGCATGCCGACCTGGGCATCACGGTGTGCCTGCCGTACGCCGAAAAAATGGTCCGTCTGTACGGCTTGCAAATGCGACAACTTGCAGCGCCGGCGCTGACCCGGCGCTTCTTTGTGTACACGCGCAACGCCCGCGCCCTGTCGCCGGCGGCCGAGAGTTTTGTGGCATTCCTGAAACAGTTTGTGACCGCGAACACGTGGCACCTGCGCGCCGGTTGACCGGACTTGCGGGGCAGATGCGCGACGTATCGTTTGCTGTAAAGAATATTTACAATTTGTCCAATGACACACTGACAAGCGCCTGTATATCCTGCGCTGATGAATATTCTGCACATCGACTCTTGCGCACTTGGCGACCAGTCCCAGTCGCGCCTGCACACTGCCGCCGTCGTAGCGGAACTGACCGCCGCCCACGAGGCGGCGCCCGCGGGCATGACACTGAAATACCGCGATCTGGTGGCCGTGCCGCTGTCGCACGTCAGCGGTCCGCTGCTGCAGGCGATGAGCCGGCAGTGGAACGCCGCCATTCCCATGCATCCGGACCTGCGGGCGGAGATCCTGCTCAGCGCTGCGCTGCTGCAGGAATTTACCGAGGCCGACGTGGTGGTGGTGGGCGCGCCGATGCACAATTATTTCGCGCCGTCGTCGCTCAAGGTGTGGCTGGACCGCCTGCTGCACCTGCACGACGACCGCAACAACGGCTGCATGGCCGAGGTGCGCGTGGTGCTGGTGACATCGGGCTGGGGCGCTGAAAACGCGGCGCAGGCCAGCCAGTTGCGCCACTACCAGCAGCAACTCAAGGCCGCCTTCACGGCCATGGGTGTGCGACAATTGGAGGTCGCGCCCGGCGCGAATTTTGTTACCGAACCCTAATTGGACTTGACCGTCTGACTTGACCGCTGAATTCACCGTTTGACTTGACCGTTTGACTTGACGGTTTGACTTCGCAGTTTACTTTGCATCGCACCGCCTCCCCCGAACACCGCACCGCCATGACAGCAGACACCATCGCCATCAACCAGAAGATGGACCAGTTCGACGGCCACCACAGCGTCTGGCTGTTCGGCTATGGTTCGCTGATCTACAAGGCGGACTTTCCTTACCTGCAGCGCCGCCCCGCCAGCATTGCCAACTGGACCCGCCGTTTCTGGCAAGGCTCGCACGACCACCGCGGCACGCCCGAGGCGCCCGGCCGCGTGGTCACGCTGATCGAGGAACCGGGCGCCATCTGCCACGGCATGGCCTACCTGGTGACCCCGGAAGTCTTCGTCCACCTCGACCACCGCGAAAAAAACGGCTATCTGCGCCTGGCCACGCCGATCGCGTTCGACGATGACGCGCCCCCGGACGTCCGCTCCGTCGTGGGCCTGGTGTACATCGCCACCCCGGACAACGACGCCTTTATCGGCGCCGCGCCCGAGCGCGAGATCGCGCTGCACATCGCCCGCTCCGCCGGCCCGTCCGGCCCCAACAGCGACTACCTGAACCACCTGGCGCGCGCCCTGCGCGAACTGGGACGCGACGATCCGCATGTGTTCGAAATCGAGCGCCACCTGGCGGCGTTGGCGCAGTTGCCGCAGTTGCCGCAGTTGACGACGTTGGCAGAGTTGGCAGAGTTGCCGCCGCTGCCCCGGGAGCCCAGGCCGGATGAGCCAGGCGAGCCGGGCGCTGCGCCGGCACAATAACCGTCAGAACAAATCAAGCTGCCCGGTATCGACGGTGCGCGCCCGCGCGCCCAGCGGCGGCACGACCAGCGGCCGCGTAAACTGCGTGGTATCCATGGTGTGGAAGCGGCTGCCCTTGCCGGTCAGCTGCAGCCGCTCGGCGGCAATCTGGAAGCGCTGGCGTATCAGGTCCGCCCACACGCCCTCGCCTTTCATGCGGGCGCCGAACGTGCTGTCGTAGTCTTTGCCGCCGCGCATGTCGCGCACGCGGTTCATCACGCGCTGGGCGCGGTCGGGAAAGTGCGCCTCCAGCCACTGGTGGAACAACGGCGCCACTTCCCACGGCAGGCGCAGCACCGTGTAGTGGGCCGACACGGCGCCCGCGTCCTTGACCGCTGCCAGCAGGCGCTCGATCTCCGGCTCCGTCACGAACGGGATGATGGGGGCGATGCTCACGGCCACCGGGATGCCGGCATCGGTCAAGGTGCGGATGGTGCGCAGCCGGCGGGCCGGCGCAGCGGCGCGCGGCTCCAGCGTGCGCGCAATGGCCGGGTCGAGCGTGGTGAGCGTGATGGCCACGCCGGCCAGGCGCTGGGCGGCCATGGGCGCCAGGATGTCGATGTCGCGCTCGATCAGCGACGACTTGGTGATCAGGCCGACCGGGTGGTGGCACTCCTGCAGCACTTCCAGCACGCGCCGGGTGAGCTTGCGGTCGCGCTCGCACGGCTGGTAGGCATCGGTATTGACGCCCAGTGCAATCGACTCGGGCACGTAGCCGGCCTTGGCCAGCTCGCGGCGCAGCATCTCGGGCGCGTTGACCTTGGCGAAGATCTTGCTCTCGAAGTCCATGCCCGGCGACAGGCCCAGGTAGCTGTGGGTGGGACGGGCAAAACAGTAGATGCAGCCATGCTCGCAGCCACGATAGGGATTGAGCGACACGCCGAACGGCAAATCGGGCGACGCGTTGCGGCTCAGGATGGATTTGCAGACCTCGTCGGTGACCTGGGTTTTCCATGGCGTTTGCTCTTCTTCCTCGCGCGCCCAGCCATCGTCGTAGGCCTCGCGCGCGTTGACCTCGAAGCGTCCCTGCAGATTGGAGACCGCGCCGCGCCCTTTTTGCGCCTTGCGCGAGGACGGCGGCAACATCACATGCTGCTGGTTGTTTTCATCGTGGATATTTTCATCCTGAGACATGGCGGCTTTTTGAGTACTGTATATATGAACAGTATTCTATGCCGTCGCTCCTGCCATATCAAGCGAAAAATCCGGGGTGCGCGGCCGCCCGCTTTGGCGCCCCGGCCCGAACTGGTATCATGCGGGA
>JBEVMD010000058.1:0-6420 GCA_040508835.1 Duganella sp.
CATTTTTTTGTGCGCAGCGATACCAGCTTGTGTATCCGACTACAAATATATATGTAGTCAAGTTACGCAACGCTGTCTCGTTTAGGGAATTTATTTGGATTCTGGTGGTGCAACGGCTTGTAGTTCTGCTACATTTCATGCGGGAGACAGTTTCCCTAATCCTAACTATAAGTACAGACCATGACCCATACGAGACGACGCCATATCACCCGCATCCTCTGCGCCGCCGGCCTGATCGGCGCTGCAGCGACCGCCCCTGCGCATGCCGCGCTCAATCCCGCCGATACGTCGGTGCAGATGTTCCGCTGGAAATGGAACGATATCGCCAGGGAGTGCACCAGCTGGCTCGGGCCGCAGGGCTTTTGCGCCGTGCAGGTATCGCCGCCCACGGCGGCGGCCAGCCTGGGCACCTGGTGGGACGTGTACCAGCCCGTGAATTTCACCTCGCTCAAGAGCAATATGGGGACCGAGGCCGAGTTCAAGGCCATGGTCAACACCTGCCACGCGGCCAAGGTGCGCATCTACGTGGACGTGGTGGTCAACCACGTGGCGGCCGGCGCCGGCACGGCCACCGATGGCTCGACGTGGAATTCGACCTCGCTCACGTACCCGTTTTTCAGCGCCAGCGATTTCCATCCCGCGTGCGACATCGCCGGCGGCGACTACGGCGCGCCAGGTAACCGCAACAACGTGATGGTGTGCCGCCTGAGCGGTTTGCCCGACCTGAAAACCGAAGGCAGTTACGTGCAAGGCCAGGTCAAGACCTATCTGAACAAGCTGGTGGCGCTGGGCGTGGACGGCTTGCGCTTCGACGCCGCCAAGCACATGCAGCCCGCCGACATCCAGGCCATCATGGGCGGCGTGACGCAAACGACGACCTCGGGCGAAAAACTGTGGGTGACGCAGGAGGTCATCCCCGACAGCAACGTGGTGCGATCCTCGTACTTCGCGGCCGGCACGCTGAACGAATTCCAGTACCCGTATGCGCTCAAGGCCGTGTTCCGCAACGAGAACGGCGCCAGCCTGTCGCAGATCCGCTCGATCATGGGCACGCCCGGCAACTGGGGCGGCACCTGGGGTTTCGTTCCCAGCGACAAGGCCACCGTGTTCGTGAATAACTGGGATACGGAACGCAACGGCAGCTCGCTGGTGGCCAGCAATTACGTGGCCGGCAGCGTCAACGACACCCAGGGCACCAAGCGCTACGACCTGGCCAATATCTTCATGCTGGCCTGGCCGTACGGCCACGCCCAGCTGCACTCGGGCTTCCGCTTCAGCAGCTACGACCAGGCGCCGCCATCCGCCAGCCCGTTCGACGCCAGCGGCAATCCGCTCATCAACCAGAGCTGGGACTTCATCCACCGCTGGAGCGACATCGCCAACATGGTCGCGTTCCGCGCCGCCACGTCGGGTCAGGGCGTCGACAATTTCGTCAGCGGCACCGGCAACCAGATCGCGTTCGGACGCGGCGCCCGCGGCTTTGTCGCCATCAACAACGACAGCGCCCCGTGGAACGCCACCCTGCAGACCCAGCTGCCGGCCGGCACCTACTGCAACGTCGCGCACGGCGTGCTCAATGCCTCGGCCACGGCGTGCACCAGCGACAGCGTGACGGTCGGCACCAACGGCCAGATCAGCATCAGCATCGCCGGCAACGGCGGCGCGGTCGTGCCGGCGGTGGCGCTGCACGTGAATCAAAAGCTCGGCGGGACGGGCGGCGGAACAGGGGGCGGTACCTGCACGACGGTGCCGGTCACCTTCCGCGTGGCCAACGCCAACACGGTCGTGGGCCAGAACGTGCACGTGACGGGCAGCCTGGCGCAGCTCGGCAGCTGGACCACGAGCGCGGCCACGCAGCTGGCCATCGAAGGCAGCGGCGCCAATGTGCCATGGTCGCGCACGCTACAACTGCCGCCGGCCGCGGCCATCCAGTACAAGTTCGTGAAAGTGGGTGCGTCGGCTGTGTGGGAAAGCAACCAGGCCACGGCCAGCGGCAACCGCGAAGCCGTCACGCCGGCCTGCGGCGGCGCGCTGACGCTCGACGCCGGCAGCTTTAAATCCTAGTGCAGCTGGGCTGGTACGGCTTTTTCCTGCTGTACCAGGATGAACGGACTGACCACGGACGCCCACAGCCGGGCGTCGCGTGCCAGCCAGTCCTGGGCCTGCTGGTCGTTGACCTTGGCCAGCAGGCCGGCCTCCATCCATTGCGCGATATTGGCCTTGTCGTCGTGCGAGATGCGCACGGCCACATCGACCAGGTCGAGCGAGTCGGCCACCCACACGACGTTGCCCTGTGCAAAATGCTTGAGCAGCTCGGTCCAGGGCAGGCGTGCGGTTTCGCGGTTGACCTTGGCGCGCAGTTCGGTATCTTTTTCTGGTTTGGTTTGCATATTAAATCATTTCGATCATCGGTTCCGGGTGACCCCGCCATGTTAACCGATACACCGCGCCTTTGCGGACATTGCCCACGAGCGCAGGGCGGAAGCAGGCCAGGTTGGTGCCGCCTGCGCGCCGCACGCTCGGGTAGATCACGCCCAGCGAGCCGCCGTCGAGCAGCTGTTCGGCCAGCGCTTGCGATGCGAGGTAGCTGTCGGCCGCCAGGCAGGACGCGTGGCGCGCCTGGCCGCGCAGGTCGTGGAAGGTGGCGTTGAAGTCGGCCAGCATGCACTGGTATTGCACGCTGTCGTCGAACCGGCCGATCTCGGCATATTCCACCGCCTTGTGGAAGCTCACTTCGGCCAGCGCCGTGTCGGCGTCGAACGCGCAGTACCACGCGCCGCGCCGGCCATCGTTGAAGCGGCTGCCCTGCGGATGGGCGTAAGTAAAAGCGCCGTTGACGATGCGGAAATTCGGCACGCCGAACACCAGTTCGTCGACATTGATGCCGGCCGCGCCCCCGTTCTGGGTGCGCAGGCGGGCGTTGGTGGCGTTATCGAGGTCGAACAGGTCGCGCAGGTGGTCGTCGTTTTCCGCCAGCGGCGCCAGTACCGAGTCTTCCACTTCCGCAAAACGGGACGGCAACAGGCGGCAGGTATCGAACTGGCGCAGCGCGGTGAGCGGCGGAATCAGGCTGACCGGCACTTACAGCCCTCCGCGGCGGGCGTCGACCAGTTGGCGCACGGTCTGCATGGCCAGCAGGCCCCCGCCCAGCATGTAGGCGAGCGGGGTGCGACCTTCGAAAATCTGGTTGGTGTTGGGCAGGCTCACCCATTCGTCGGCCAGCTGGTCGCCGTAAATGATGTGCAGCGCCTTGTAAATGCCCAGCAGGTAGGAAATGCGCGTGATGCAGTCGACTTCCAGCGTGCGGTCCGGGTTTTTCTTCCAGTCGTACCAGGCGCTGCTGGACAGGCCGCCCAGCAGCTGGCGCGCATCCTCGTCGCGCACCTTCCAGGCGGCAGCCAGTTTGAAAAAGCCTTTCAGGGCCGATTGCGACAGGCGCTCGCGCTCGGCCCTGGTGTTGAGGTCGACCAGGACGGCCGGTTCGAAGCGGCTGCGGGGGTAGGCGTAGGTCTGATGCATAAATCCTCCGTTTCTGGATTCTTTATACTCCTTTTTCGGAGTGATGGCAACCGGGCGGTCACGCCGCTTCCGCGTGCTCCACCAGCAATTGCACCTTGGTCACGCCGTTGTACTCGTTGGCGTCGAGCCGGAACGCTACCCGCGCCCGCTCGGACAGGGCGTCCGCGTGACCGAACCAGATGGCGTCGTAGCGCGCGCCGTTCTTCTCCAGCAGCAGTTTCAGGTGGCGCTCCTTGAGCACGCGCTGGCTCACCACGCGGAACTCGTCGCAGAACACGGGCGGCGCGAAGCCCTGGCCCCACACCTGGCCGGCCATCAGGTCGATGAAGGCGGTGGTGTAGTACGCGTCTTCCAGCGGGCCGTCGGTTTCGATCACGCGTTCCAGCTGCTGTTGCGTGAGCCAGGCGCGGCCCACTTCCTCGAAGGCGATGGAAAACGCTTCGAAGGCGTCCGCGCGCAGCGTCAGCCCGGCCGCCATCGCGTGGCCGCCGAACTTGTCGATCAGGCTCGGGGCTTTTTTATAGACCAGGTCCAGTGCGTCGCGCAGGTGGAAACCGGGAATCGAGCGCCCGGAGCCCTTGATCCAGCCGTCGCCGGCCGGCGCGAACGTGATGGTCGGGCGGAAGAATTTTTCCTTCAGGCGCGAGGCGACGATGCCGATCACGCCCTGGTGCCAGCTGTCGTCGAACACGCAGATGGTGCTGCTGTGGGCCGGCTCGAAGGTGTCGAGATGCAGCAGCGCCGTGTCCTGCATGTCGGCCTCGATCTCGCGGCGCTTGAGGTTGATGTCGTTCAGTTGCTGGGCCAGCGCCCAGGCGCGGTCCTCGTCGTCGGTGAGCAGGCATTCGATGCCGAGCGACATGTCTTCCAGCCGGCCGGCCGCGTTCAGGCGCGGCCCCAGCGCAAAACCGAGGTCGAACGGCGACGCCGTGCGCGGGTTGCGTCCGGCCACCCGGAACAAGGCCGCCACGCCCGCGTGCATATTGCCGGCGCGCATGCGTTTCAGGCCCTGCGCCACCAGGATGCGATTGTTGGGGTCGAGCCGCACCACGTCGGCCACCGTGCCCAGCGCCACCAGGTCCAGCAGTTCCTGCAGTCTGGGCTGGGTCTGGGCGTCGAACACGCCGCGCTGGCGCAATTCCGCGCGCAGCGCCAGCAGCACGTAAAACACCACGCCCACGCCCGCAATGTGCTTGCTGGGGAAGCCGCATTCGGGCTGGTTCGGGTTGACGATCACGCGCGCGGCCGGCAGCGTGTCGGCCGGCAGGTGGTGATCGGTCACCACCACTTCGATGCCGCGCCGGTTCGCTTCGGCCACGCCGTCGATGCTGGCAATGCCGTTGTCCACCGTGACGATGATGTCGGGCTGCTTTTCGCGCGCGGTCAGCGCCACGATCTCGGGCGTGAGGCCATAGCCGTATTCGAAGCGGTTGGGCACGATGTAATCGATATTGGCGCCCATTTGCCGCAGGCCGCGCAGGGCCACGGCGCACGCGGTGGCGCCATCGCAGTCGTAGTCGGCCACGATCACCATGCGCTTGTTGGCGGCAATCGAATCGGCCAGGAACACGGCGGCGGCGCCGATGTTCATCAGGCCCGACGGCGGGATCATGGACGCCAGCTCGCTCGACAGGTCCTTGGGGTCGGTCAGGCCGCGGGCCGCATACAGGCGCGCGAGCACGGGGTGGATGCCCTCCTGGCGCAGGACTTCGGATTCACGGAACGGGCAGGGACGGATGGCGATACGGGTCATGTCAGCGTGTTTCAGTGTGAGTTCAACAGGTTCAGATTGGTCTTGCGCCAGAATTTGCGCTGCGCCAGGCGCGTGCTGGCCACTTCCAGCGTGCCTTCGCGGTGGCTCAGCACCAGGTTGACGCGCCCGATGCGCCCGTCCATGAGCGCTGCCAGCAGCGGCGCGCACCATAGGCGGTCGATCTGCTGCACCATGGCGATCCACTCGGCCCATTCGCTGGCCTGGCCGGCAGGGATCAGCTCGGCCGCCATGACGGTGGTGGCGCCCGGCCGGGCCAGCAGCTGGTCGATGCTGGTCTGGCGCAGCGCCGGCGTGGCCAGCACCTCCATCCAGGTGGGGCCGCCCGATACGGCAAAGCCGGCCGCGGTGGCGGTCGTGGCGCTGGCTGGCACGCCCGCCTCGGCGCCGGCCCAGCACCAGTACGAGTTGACGGCCGGCAGGCCACGCGCCTCGCGCGCGGCGTTGACCGGGTGCTGGTGCCACAACATCTGGATCTCGTTCTGCAGGCGGCGGTAATCGCGCGCGCAGGCGCCTTCCGGCAGCCAGTCGCCCAGGTTCTGATTGATGACCGAGTCGGGCGAGGCGGTGGACAGCTGCGCCCAGTCGTCGGCACGCAGGAACCACAGGTCCGGGGCGCCATATAACAAGGTCTTGCCCAGTTCTTCGAAGTACGGACGGGCCGCGTCGTACAGGGCGCGGGCCTTGTCATCGTCCAGGCACAGCGCGCGCGGGTCGGCCAGCGACGGGTGGGTGCTCGAAACCTGGATATGCGCCGGTTGCAGGATGAACCAGTGGCCGCGGCTGGCATCGGCTGTGCTTTGCGCCGGCAGTGCGCAGCCGCGCATGCAGGCCACGGCCAGCGGGGCGGTGCCGGCGGCGCCGGCGGTAGTCAGTCCCAGCGCGCGCGCCAGCCACGCCTCGTGCGGCAGCACGCGGCTGTGGTCGAGACTGCGGTATTGCGCGGTGCTGTGACGGCTGAGCAGGGTGGCGAGGGCGGGAGCTTGCAGGGCGCGCACCAGGTGCGGCGCCATTTCCGCCGGTGGCAAGGCGAAGGGTAGGGCGAGGGTGAATTCTGTCATCCCGCGATTGTAGGGCATTGCGGGAATCGGCGAACGATTGATTGCCGTTTTACGCGACCCTGGTTCGTT
>JBEVMD010000065.1:0-6246 GCA_040508835.1 Duganella sp.
CAAGGGTCTATTGAGATTCCATCAGGCATCCGGGCCAGGGGCCGGATGCAGCAACGGCGGCGTTACGCGGCGGCGGGGGGACCGCGCGGCGCCGCGGCAGACCACGCGAACTGGACAGTTGGCGCGGTGTAGAACAGGGAAGGGAACAGATCGTGTCCGCCAAGGATGGCAAACGTGAGGGCGGCCGGTGGCGGCAGGCCGGGACCGCCGGCATGGGCGGCGCAGTACGGGCAATTGTCCATGTGGTGTTGAAGCGCGTCCTGCACCGGCTTCATCGGCGCATCGCCCAGGCGGACCATTTTGGCGCCGGCGACGGTACAGATTTCCACCCAGGCGGCAGTACCGCGCCCGGCCTCGATCGCATGCGACACCGCCGGCGCGAGCGCACTGAACAGGATGGCCAGCATGGCGATCCAGACGGTCAGGCGGCGGCGCAGGGGGAAGGAAAACATGGGCCGATTATAGTGGAAAAACCCTGTCGGCCCAAACGGCGGGGGAACGGAACGCCGAACTTACAACGCCGCGCGCAGCGTCACGACCACGTTGCGCGGGTCGCCGAAGTAGTAGCTCAGGCCGGTCGGCGCGAACTTTTTATAGTAATACTTGTCGGTCAGGTTGTTGACGTTGACCTGCACCGAGTAGCGGTCGTTGAAGCGGTAGCCGGCCATGGCGTTGAGCACCGAGTAACCGCCCTGGCGCGCGGTCAGGCCGCTGCCGGTGACGGTGGCGTCGCTCTGGATGTTGGCGCCGCCGCCCACGGTCCAGCCCTTGAGCAGTCCGCTCAGGCGGTAGTTGCTGAAAATGCGCAACTGGTGGCGCGGATCGATGGCGCGCAGCGGCGCGCCCACGTTGGCGGCCGTGGCATCGACCACGTACTTGGTGCGGGTGTTGGTATAGCCGCCCATCACGCTCCAGCCTGTTGCCAGTTCGCCCGACAGCTCCGCTTCCCAGCCTTCGCTTTGCGTCTTGCCGCCGGCGATACTGCAAAAGCCGGTCAAATTCGACGGCGGGCAGGGATTGATCGAGCTGGTGTCCTGCACCGCGCGGCCCTTGTTGTTGATGCGGAAGACGCCAGCGGACGCATTGAGCTTGCCGCCCATGAATTCACCCTTGAGGCCTGCCTCGTAATCCTCGCCGGTGATCGGCTTGAGCATGTTGTTGTTGATGTCCTTGACGTTTTGCGGCGTGAAGATCTCGGTATAGCTGGCGTAGGCGTTGATCTTTTTCGTGATGTCGTACACCAGGCCGGCAAACGGCGTGGTCTGGCGCTCCACCTTGTAGCTGGTGGCGGGCGCCGCCGGGGCGCGGTATTCCCACCAGCTCAGGCGTACACCGGCCAGCGCCGTCAGCGAGTCCATCAGCGACAGGCTGGTGGTGGCAAACACGCCCTGCTGCTGGGTGAACGTGGGCTTCAGGTTGTTGACCGTGACCAGGTCGCGTTCCGGGTAGGTGCTGTACGGGTCCCAGTTGCGGATATCGACATTGGTCAGCGGGAACTGGTTGCCCAGGCCGGCGGTGGCAACGGTGCGGGTGCGCAGGGTTTCCGCGCCGACCACCAGCTTGTGCTGGCGGCCGAACAGCGAGAACGGGCCGTTGGCATTGAACGCGAAGTTGTCCTGCTGGCTGTCGTCGCCCGTGTACTGCGACGTGGTCACGCCGAACAGGTACGGGTTGGTGGTGCTCGAGCGCGCGATATAGGATTGCTTGAAACCGTTCGGGTCCATTTTCAGGTGCAGGTAGCCGGCGCTGGCCTTGGCGGTCCAGCCGTTGTCGAAGCGCTGTTCCAGTTCCACGAACGCCTGCTCGTTGGCGCGGTTCCAGCGGTTCCACGACGCGCCCAGGAACGTGTCGCGCGGCAGGTTCAGCGGCGAGCCGTCGAAGTTGGCCGGGATGCCGCCCCACGAGCCGGTGGCGTCCAGTTCGGTGCGCTGCAGGCTGGCCGTCAGCAGGGTGTTAGGCGACAGGTCCGCTTCCACCACGCCGTAGAACACCTGGCGGTCTTCTTCCATGGCGTTCTGGAACGATTCCTTCCTGTCCTTGACGGCCACCAGGCGCGCGCGCACGGTGCCGGCGTCGTTGAGCGCACCGGAGATATCGCCTTCGGCGCGGCGGCGTTCCCATGAACCGAGCACGGCAGTCGCCGACGCCTGGAAGTCGCGCGTGGGACGCTTGCGCACCATGTTGACGGTGGCCGACGGGTTGCCCGAACCGCGCAGCATGCCCGAGGCGCCGCGCAGGATTTCCACGCGGTCCAGCACGGCCGCGTCGGGCTGGGTGAAGGCCGAGCCGCCCTGGGTGATGGTCATGCCGTCGACCTGCATGGCGTCGATCTGGTAGCCGCGCGAGTGGTACGTGACGCGTTCGCTATCGGTGTAATCGACCGCAATGCCGGGCGTCGCCAGCAGCAGGTCGGTGAGAGTGAGCAGCGCGCGGTCTTCGATGAACTGGCGGGTGAGCACGGTGACCGGCTGCGGGATTTCGCGCAGCGATTCCAGGCCCTTGAAGATGGTCGCCTTGCGGGTGCCGAACGAGCCCGAATTTTCGGTGCTGACGCGGTCGGTGGTACCGGTGACGGTCACGCTCGGCATCAGCGTGTCGCGCTGCGCGTCATCGGCCACGGCGGGGCTGGCGCCGCCATCAGCGGGATGGGCAACGGCGCCGGCAGCAAGCTCAGCAGCGTCGGCAGCAGCGTCGGCAGCAGCCTCGGCAGCATATGCCAGCGGGGAAATCAGGGCTGCGCTCGCGCAGAGCAGTACCAGTTTCGCCGCCAGCCGCACGGGGCGCAAGGCAAACGTGGGCGGGGCTTTCATTTCTGCGCGGTAGAACATCACAACTCCCTGACATAATTGTTTGAGTAAGAATCTAAATGATAATCACTCGCAATTATAGGGAAGTTTTGTGACTATGTCTATGCTACCGGTATGAAACCAGGTTGGTAAACGGCGCCTTGCGCCAGCGGGTCGTCTCAATACCGCACGAACTTTGTCTCGTCCGGACCGGCCGCTGCGAACTCGACATGGCGGGTGGGCGGCGCCGTATGGGTTGTCGGGGACCGCGGCGGGTTGGACCGCGACGGCGTGCGGTGGCCGTTGCCGCCGTTGCCGCTATTGCCGCTGTTGCCGTGATGGCCGTGGCTGGCGTGGTTGCCGCTGCCCTTGCCGCTGCTGCCCGCGACGCGGAAAAAGCTCATCGCCTGTTGCAGTTCCTCGGCCTGGCTGCTCATCTGTTCGGCCGTGGACGCCAGCTGTTCCGAGCCGGCGGCGTTTTGCTGGGTGGTCTGGCTCAGCTGGGCGATGGCGGAATTGATCTGCGCCAGCCCCGCCGACTGTTCTTCCGACGCGGACGTGATTTCCTGCACCAGGTCGGACGTCTTGCGGATATTCGGCACCATCGCGCCCAGCATCTGCCCGGCCTGCTCCGCCAGGCTGACGCTGCTGGTAGCCACTTCGCCGATTTCCTGGGCGGCGATCTGGCTGCGTTCGGCCAGCTTGCGCACCTCGGCCGCCACCACCGCAAAACCTTTGCCGTGTTCGCCCGCGCGGGCCGCTTCGATGGCCGCGTTCAGCGCCAGCAAGTTGGTCTGATAGGCGATGTCGTCGATGATCAGCACCTTGTCGGCAATCTGCTTCATGGCCGATACCGTCGAGCGCACGGCTTCGCCGCCCTCGGTCGCCTCGCTGGCGGCGCGGCTGGCCATGGCGTCGGTGACCTTGGCGTTGTCGGTGTTTTGCGCCACCGACGCCGTCATCTGCTCGACCGATGCCGAGGTTTCTTCCACCCCGGCCGCCTGTTCGCTGGCAGCCTGCGCCAGCGAATTGGCGGTGGCGCTCACCTGTTCGGACGCGGCCGCCAGGCCTTCGGCATTGGCGTTCACTTCCGCCACCACCTGCGCCAGCTTGGCAACCGTCGTGTTGGCATATTTTTTCAGTTCGCCGAACGCGCCCTCGTACGGCTTGTCGATGGTTTGCATCAGGTCGCCGTCGGACATGGCGCCCATCACGCGCACCACGTCGTCGATGCTGGCGCCGGTGGTGGCGGCCAGCTGGTTCAGGCCCTCGCCCATCTCGCGCTGGAACCCCTGCAAACCGTTAAGCTCCACGCGGGCGCCGAAATTGCCGCGATTGGCCGCCTCCACCACGGTGCGCTGGCCGTCGATCACCTGCTTGAGCTTGGCCACCATGTCCTTGACCGTGAGCAGCAGGCTGCCGCGATCGCCGGGCTTGGTCACCACGTCGGTGCTGAGGTCGCCGTCGGAAATGCGCCGCAACACCAGCGAGGCATAGGCGGGTTCGCCGCCCAGACTGCGCACCAGGCTGGCCGTGATGGCCCACGCCAGCGCCACCGCGATCAGGACCGCACCCACCGACAACTCGATGATCAGGGTACGGGTGCTGTCGAAACTCTCGCTGGCGTTGCGGCGCTCCTGGTCCATCACCATGGTCTGGTGCTTGACCAGGTTGTCGAGCGCAGCCAGGTAATTGCTGTTAGCGACCAGGAATTCTTCCTTCATGAAGTCGAGCGCGCGCTTGGGGTCGTCCTTGATCAGCGCGTACAACTGGGCGTAGGCAGGGTTGAGCACATTGCTCTTGTCGACGATATCCTTGTACAGCTCGCGGCCCTTGTCGCTGTTGATCAGCTTATCGAGCCGGGACAGCGCTTCCGCGACTTTGACGCGGTTGGCCTCGGCAATCGCCTTGTATTTTTCGCGCTCCTCGTTGCTGGTGGCGAGCATCATGCTGCGCACCTGGCGGCCGTTGTCGATGGTGCGCGTGGCTGCCTCATTGGCCATCATCACCTTGGGATAGCGGTCTTCCATCAGCAGTTCCATATTCTTGTCCATGGCAGCCATGCGCAACAGGCTCACTGCCGACAATGCCAGCAGCAACGCCACCACCGCGCCAAAGCCGATCGCCAGCCGCACCGCTACCTTCATGTTTGAAAACATAGGTTCTCCTGAAACGGATGTGCGCATGCCTGCACCGGCATGCATGAATTGTCGAGAGGGGAGATGCCGCCGTCACAGCTAGCGGCATGCAAGGGGAGGGGCGGGACGTCGGTGGTTGCGGCGCCGGGGCGCGCCGTGTGGTGTTTCGCGCTGAAGCCAGCAACACGAGCCATTACCACCCCATTCCGAAGAAACCGGAGACAACAATCTGATCTTGATCATGTCACGCGGGCGTTGGCGGTGGCAAGCGTTTTCAGCAGCGGTGTTGCAGGTCCGGCATCGGGTGCGAAAATCCGGCCCGCGTGCGGCCGGCGCGCCAGGTCAGCAGGGCCAATCCCAGCGCCAGCATCAGCCAGGTGGACAACTCGGGCACGGCCGACGGGCTGCCCAGGATGTAGTTGAAACCATAGAGGCCTTCCGTGAGCGAAAACGTCACCAGCAGGTCGAGCCGGTCGCGATTGATGACGCCCAGGTCGATCACCTTGTCGCTGAAAATCGGTTCGAGCGGGTCTTGCGCGGCGAAACTGCCGCTGTACAGGCTGACGCCGTCATTGCTGACCGAAAAAGTGAAGGCGGCAGAAGCATTCCAGCTCGGGTAGGGATTGAGCAAACCGAGCAGCAAATGCCGGCCGCTTGCAAACGGCACCTGGAACGCGGCGGTGCTGGTGAACGGGAAAAACATGGCGCCCACGGTACCGGCGCCCAGCACATCGCCGCCGGCAAATGCCCAGCTCACCGTGGGCGAACCCACCACCAGCGCGCCAATCGAGCCGAGGACGGGCAGGGCGCTGGCATAGGACACCACCTGCGCCGGATTGTCGCCGCTGAAGATGGACATGCCATACGCGTCGCCGCCCACGTTGGCTGCGCTCAGCGCCTCGGGCTGGAATTCCCCGGCCTGCGCGCTGCTGGCGGCAACCGCGGTGACCGTCGCACCGAGGCTGACGTCGCGATAGCTGCTGCTGGCGCGCACGGTACTGCCCTGGGCGCTGGCGAAGGCGCGGGCGCGTGCATCCGATGCCAGCAAGGTGTCGGGCGGTTGCGGCGCGCCGCGCTGGCGCTCGACGCTGGCGATCGCTTCGGCCGAGGCCGGCGACATCAGGCCGAAGCGGCCGCTGCCCGACAGCGCCGCCGCATTGGCGCTGGCCCGGTACGAGGACGTGGCGGCGGCAGACGCGGTAGACCCGGCGCCGGCGTTGTAGAACGCGCTGCCGCCATAGGCGGTGGCGTTGGCCAGTGCACTGTAGCTGGAGCGCACGCGCGCATTGGCGGTGGCGGCGCCGCCGGCCTCGGCGCCGGCG
>JBEVMD010000132.1:0-27863 GCA_040508835.1 Duganella sp.
AATAATTTAGTATGACAATAGAATTTGGTTTTTATTAAGCAGGCATCTCATGAATAAATTTGTTCAAATCGACGAGCAAAATTGGCATGCCACAACCGAGCATATTCTCACTTGATGGGGGGGCGACCAATCTGCGCACGTCATGCACAGCGCCGTCCGGCGCGCATTCGCCGCTCTGCAGGGATGGATCACCCGTCCCTTGGTGGTGGGCACGGCGGCAGTGGCAGGACTGGTAGTGGCGGGTAGTAGCCGGCTAGCGGCAGCCGCGCTCGGTGTGTTCCTGCGCCGCAGCATGCACCACATCGCTCGTCGGCGTCATGTTCGCCATCGAGGACCTCTCGCTCACACCGGAACAACGCAGAGCGGTTTGATCGTCTCCGGCATCGTGCTGGCCGGCCTGATGCGCGGCAAGGTTGTGCGCACGACGATTGCCGATGCAACAGCACCGTGTCCGCTTGGTCGGGGCAACCGTCAATTCGGGGCGCACCGGCCAAACCAGCTGTATGTCAGGCACATACACGCCTTGGCCGAAACGATCATGGGGCGCTCCCAACTGGCGTGATTGGTGATTCAGCGCATCGCACCTGGTGATACCCCGGTATAACGCTTGAAAGCACGGCTGAAGGCTGCCAGTGAGCCGTATCCCAGCTGCGTCGCCACGGTGGCGATGGGTTGCTGCGCGCGACCGATCTGCTGGACGGCAAGGCGCATTCTCAGCCCGGTCAGGTATTCCAGCGGTGTCGAACCCGTGGCGCGGGAAAAGCGCTGTGAAAACACCGAGCGTGAATGGCCGGCTTCCTTGGCCAGTGCCGCTACCGTCCAGTTTCTGCCCGGATCACGATGCATCCCGAAAATGGCGCGACCGAGCCGCGGGTCGTGCAGTGCGCCCACCCAGCCGGTGGCGTCGCTGGCGCCGTTGGCCACCCAATCGCGCACGATCAGCGCAGCAACTACTTCCGCCAGCCGTACCAGGATGCCGGTGCTGCCCGCGCGCATCGTTGTCGACTCCCGTTCCATGGCCATGAGCAGCGGGCCTGCCTCCGGTGCTGCGGTCATGAGCTCGCTGGTGAGCAACACTGTCGGCATGGCGTCGATCAGCGGCTGCATGCCGCCCAGGTCCAGCTCCATGCAGCAACTGAAGATTACCGCGCCCGCCAGGTCGGGGGCGGGGGCGGGGGCGGGGGCGTTCGCTTGCCGGGCAAGCTCGAACAACGGGACTTCGCCGACAGGCAGGTCCGGCGCCGCCAGCACGGCGTGCGGGCCGCCGCGCGGGAGCAGCACGGCATCGCCCGCCTGGAGCGCAATCGACGTGCCATCGGGAGCATGCAACCACAACCGGCCGCGCGCAAGGAAGTGAAACTGGGCGCGAGCGGGCGGATTGCCGAACGCCAGGCCGGAGGTGGCGCCGATGGCCGAACGGCGGTACTGCAAGCCGGCGAGGCGCATGCCCAGCAGCAGTTCGTCGATCGCATCGGCGGCAGGGGGAAGAGAGATGGCATGCATCGCAGTTTGGTACGAATAATCAATAAAGACAGACTATACGTCATAGACCGTCCTGATGCTGCCGCCTAGACTGCTGATTTTCATCAGGAGGAATGGCTCATGAATCGATTTGTTCGCATGATGTTCGGCGTCGTGCTCACCGCATGGCTCGGCAGCGCGTGGGGCGCTGCTGCCATGACTAAGCACTACACGGTCACAGCGCCCGATGGCGTCACGCTCGCGGTGCAGGAGGCGGGCGATCCGGACGGACCGGCCATCGTGTTTATCCATGGCCTGCTGGGCAGCCGCCTGAACTGGGAGCAGCAGACCAGCAGCCCGGCGTTGCAGGGCTATCGCATGATTACCTACGACTTGCGCGGCCACGGCTTGTCGGGCCAGCCGCACGATGCCGAAGCCTACCGCGATGGCCGTCGCTATGCGGACGACCTGGCGGCCGTGCTCAAGGCAAGTGGCGCGCGCCGTCCCGCACTGGTGGGCTGGTCGCTCGGCGGCGTGGTGATCTCCAACTACCTGGCGGCGCATGGCGACGCCGGCATCAGCGGCGCCGTGTACGTGGACGCAGTGATCGAGCTCAGCGCTGCATTGATTACGCCGCACCCGGACGTGTATGCCGGCCTGGCGTCGGATGACCTGGCAACGCACCTCGATGCCATCCGCACTTTCCTGTCGCTGTGCTTTCATGTGCAGCCCGACGGCGCCACGTTCGGTCGCTTGCAGTCCGGCGCCGCCATGGCATCCTGGACCATGACACGCACCACCCCCACGATGGCGGTGCATGCCAGTACCGGGCTGCCGAAGGCCACGGTTCCCGTGCTGGCGATCTATGGCGCCCACGATGCCCTGGTCCAGGTTGAGCCGAGCCTGGCCCGTGCGCGCGAACTCAATCCACGTGTCCGGGCGCTGATCTACGAGCAATCGGGGCACGCGCCCTTCCTCGAAGAACCGGCGCGCTTCAACCATGATCTGGCAACGTTCATGCACAGCCTGCGCTAGGGTTTGCCACCCGCGGCGTCGCTACCGGACTGCCGCGAGTCAGGCCACATGCCGTTGATCGAAGTCGAGACGCGCAGTCTCGACCATCGGCAGCTTGTCCAGTGTCCACGCATGGAGCTGGCGCAACGGCTCCTGCAGCGAGCGCCCCAGCGCCGTGATTTCGTAGCGGACTGCCAGCGGTGAAGCAATGACGTGGCGCGATACCAGGCCATTGCGCTCGAGGCGGCGCAGGCACTGGGTCAGCGCTTTCTGGGTCACGCCTTCCAGCCGGCGCATGATCGCGTTGAAGCGGTGCGGGCCGTCGTCCAGCACGGCGAGCACCATCATCGACCATTTGTCCGCGATCTGGTCGAACAAGGCCCGGCTCGGACAATCCGAAGAAAAACAGTCGGGGGTAATCGATGCGATGGTCGGGTCTTGCATGGTTAATCCTTGTACGAAAAAGCTCCTGTTGAAGCCCGGTATAGCGAGTATACCAAGTGGACGTGCCGGCGACGACGACGGAAACTGGGCCGGCTAGTTTCCTCGAGGATACCTACGCGCCTTCAAGTACCTAATTGACGTCAGATTTATATTGTATACCATGGGCACACACAATTTATGGAGCCTGCCCGATGTCTATCCCTTCCACCAACAGCCTGTTTCGTCCGTTCGACCTGATACCGGGCATTACCTTGCGCAATCGGGTCACGATGTCGCCGATGACCACGTGGTCCGGCTCCGACGAGTTCCAGATCACCCCGGAAGAGGAAGCCTACTATCGGCTGCGCGTAAAAGGCGTGGGACTGGTGGTCACCGGCTGCGCCCAGGTGACTGCCAATGGTATCGGTTTCACGCACGAGTTTTCCGCTGCTCACGACAGCTTCGTGCCGAGCCTGAAGCGCCTTGCCGATGCGGCGAAAAGTGGCGGTGCACCGGCCGTGCTGCAGCTTTTCCACGCGGGCAATAAAGCGCTGCCGCACCTCATTCCGGGTGGCGATGTGGTCAGTTCCAGTGCCGTGCTGACTGCGGCCACGCCGTTCCAGGCGCCGCTGACGCCGCGCGCGCTGACGGGCGACGAGATCGTGGAATTGATCGCGGCGTTTGGGCATGCCGCGCGGCGCGGCATCGAGGCCGGTTTCGACGGCATCGAAATCCACGGCGCGCATGGCTTTTTGCTGCAAAATTTTTTGTCTCCGGCGACCAACGTCCGCACCGACGAGTGGGGCGGCTCACTGGAAAACCGCATGCGGTTCCCGCTGGCGGTGGTTGCCGAGGTCAAGCGCGTGATTGCGCAGCACGCCAACCGGCCGTTTGCGTTGGGCGTGCGTCTTTCGCCCGAAGAGCCCGGCGACCACGGGTATCGCATCGACCAGACCCTGACCTTTGTCGACCGCCTGCTGGATCTGGGTGTCGATTACCTTCACGCGTCGCTGGCCAACCTGCTGCACGATCGCCCGCTCGGCGACGCCGATGGTGCACTGATCGTCAGCCGCATCGTCGAACGCGTGGCCCGGCGGGTGCCAGTGATCGCCGCCGGCAGCATCCTGACGGCCGCCGACGCCGCCCGCGCACTGGACACCGGCCTGTCGACGGTGGCCATCGGCCGCAGCTTGATCATCAACCCGGACTGGGTGAGCCGCGTGCAGCGCGGGGAGGAGGTCGGTCTCGAGATCGACCCTGCCCAGCTGCCAGCGCTCGAGATCCCGCCCAAGCTGTGGGGAATCATCGAGGGCTTCCAGGGCTGGATCCCGGTCAAACAGCCAGCAAGTGCATAATCACTGCACCACCACCCGCACGCGGGCCAGGTTATCCACGTGCGCGTACGGATCCGCAGCATCGGCCGCGCGCTGCGGGTAGCGCACGGTTGTGCTGGTGGCTGGCACTGCCGCCGGCCAGTGACAGGGGCTCGAACCGCGGCGATCAAGGCGGTGCGCCGTCCTTGCGCCATGGACCATCCACGCTATGCCAATGCAGTCAGGCGCGCAAAGCGCAGCCCGTACCACAGCACGAACGCGTAACACACCGCCGGCAGCACGAACGACAGCTGCACGCCCAGCCAGTCCGCCAGCAAACCCTGTAACGGGGGCACGACAGCGCCTCCTACGATCGCCATGCACAGCAAGCCCGACCCTTTTCCCGTCAACGGTCCGAGCCGGTGCAGGGCCATGCTGAAAATCGTCGGGAACATGATGGCATTGCACAGACCGACGGCGAGAATAGACCACATGGCTACTGCACCTTGCGTTACCATCGCTACCACGATCAACATGCAGGCGCCGGCGGCACTGACTGCCAGTGCTTTGCCCGGACTGACACGCTGCATCACCGCAGAACCGACAAAGCGCCCGAGCATCGCCCCGCCCCAGTAGAAACTGACATAGTGCGCTGCCTCGCCCACGCTCATCGCAGCAACCGAATCACTGCCGAGGAAGTTAATCAGGAAGCTGCCGATGGCCACCTCGCCGCCAACGTAGAGGAAGATTGCGATGATGCCCAGGTAAAGGTGCGGGGGAAGCACTCTGTTGCTACCATCGGCAAGGCGCACGGCCGGCGCCTCTGCGGCCACTGCGGGCAAACGTGCCAGGGCAAACACGCCCGCCAGCAGCAGCAGCGTAGCCGCCAGTCCAAGATAAGGCAGCTGTACGGCAGCCGCTTCGGCAGCCTTGTAGGCGGCGCGCACCGCAGCGGGCATCGACGTCTGCTCCTGCGCCGTCAGCACGACGGCAGGCAGGATCAGCAGCCCGCCCAGCGCCGGGGCCACGGTTGTGCCCAATGAATTGAACGCCTGGGTAAGGGTGAGCCGGCTCGACGCCGTACTGGCCGGACCGAGTGTCGTGACGTACGGGTTGGCCGCGACCTGCAAGATGGTGATACCGCTGGCCAGGATGAAGAGCGCCGTCAGAAACACGCCATAACCGCTTTTGGCGGCGGGATAGAACAGGGCGCAACCACCGGCCGCAATTGCCAGGCCGACGACGATGCCGCGCTGGTACCCGATGCGCCGGATGAGGTAGCCGGCTGGCAGCGATACCAGGAAATAGGCGGCAAAAAAGCAGCTCTGCACCAGCATGGCCTGGACATAGGAGAGCTCGTACACCGCCTTCAGGTGCGGGATCAGCACGTCGTTGAGGGACGTGAGCAATCCCCACATGAAGAACAGCAGCGTGATCATCGACAGCGCGCCCGTGCTGGTGCCGCCGCCAGGGTCTGGCGCCGCGTGGCCGGCCGCGACCGCGGTAGAGGTAGGGGTAACCATAAGACGTTCAGCGAACTTCGGGCGTGAGGCGGGCCGCAATAACGCGGGCTTTGATGACGAGCAGGGCACCGAACACGACTTTCGCCAGGCCGATCAGGCCCGAAATATTGACCGAGGCCTGGCCCAGCCGCTCGCCTTGCCCGGATGCCACGAGCATGGCCGCAAGCGTGGCGAAGTCACCGAGATCCTGCAAGCCGGTTACTGCAATGCACAGCAGTCCGGCCATGACCAGTGCGGTGGCGGTGATACCGCGCTCGGTCAACGCCACGCCGCCAGCTTGCGGCTCGGGCACGAAGCGGCGCGCCAGCGGCTGCGCCAGGCGCCAGCAGGCCAGGCCGCCGGCCAGGTAGGCGGCAGCGACCAGGTAGGTAATGAAGGCGGTGCCGTTCGGCGTGGGATGGACCACGTAATTCAGGGCGGCCGCTTGCAGGCCCCTGAACCCCAACCACGCGCCAAACAACCTCAGCACGATACCGACTAACTGTTCAGCGTTCACGAATGTCTCCAATAATGCAATACGTTTGATGATGCGCGCAGCGACACCGCGCGCGGTGTCGCTCCTGCCTTAGAACTTGACGACGAAGCCGGCATAGGCGCCGTACTGCTTGACGCCGTTACAGTTCAAGGACGAATCGCAGGCGGTATCGTCATACGACAGTGCATGGCTGTTGGCACCGGTGTTTTGCACCATGAATTCGGAAATGGTGTTGTTGCCGATGTGGCCGGCAGTCATGTACACCGTCAGATACTTGTTCCAGGCGTGATTGACGCCGACCGCAAACAGGTTGGACTTCTTCCCGCTGTAGCTTTGCTTGAGCTGGTAGAACGAGCCGAGCAGTTCGGTTTGCGCAGACAACTGCTGGTTGACGCCAAGCCACGCCATGCGTGCCTTCTCGTCGTAGTTAGAGCGGATGCCGTAGCCGGACTCCGGCGCCTTGACTTGCTGGTAACCGGCAAACAGCCGCGTGGCGCCGATCCGGTAGGCGCCGCCCACCACCGTGTTCTTGACGTACTTCCACGCGTCGCGGCTGCCCAGGCCGTACGTGTCGCCGCCGGAATAGCGGCCGAACGCGTCGGCGCGCTGACCATAGATTGCGCGCAGGGTCAGGTCCCCGCCCTGATAGGCCAACGAGACGCCGTCGCTCGAGGAGCGCTTGAATTCGCCGGCGGCGCCACCGAACCCGTGCATGTAGCCAAGCGTGACGCCGTAGTACGATGGCGAGCGCAGCAGGATGGAGTTCTCCGCTGCACCATCGTTGGCGCCATTGACCAAGGTGTTGATGCCGATCGACTGGAAGTGCATCGGGTCCACGTCGATGATGTCCTGGGCGATCCACAGGTGGGTGCCGATGGTGACCGTACCGTAGCGCTGGTGTTCGATACCGACGTTGGCGGCGCGGTTGAACAGGCGGTCGGCGGTCGTGACGGCGCCGGTGTCGGTGCCGAAGCCGCTTTCCAGGTTGACGACGGCCCGGGTCTCGCTATCGAGCGCGAACCGGCCGCTGGCGCCCCAGTAAGATACGCCCCACTGGTTCGACGCCGCTTCCCAGCGGCTGCCCTGGATGCCGGCAGCGAGCTGGTTGTTGGTGAAGTCAATGCCCGCCGCTACGCGGCCATACAGGGTCAGGCTGGCGGCGCCCACCTTGATCTCGTCAAGGGCATACGCCTGGTTTGCGGCCAGGGCGAGCAGGGCGGTCAGGGGCAGGGAGTGTTTGATGTTCATGGCAATTTACCTTTGGTTTGGGTATCCGGTCCGGAGACCGGCGTGAATGTCGGGGCGTGCGTACCCGGCCGCCGAGTGGCGGCACGGGCTTGTTTGCTATTGCTTGCCATCTGCCGGTTACAGGCTCAGGGACTGCGACAGGGCATGCGGAGAGGTCATGTCGGACGAGTCGTTCACGCGGAACAGGTAACTGCCCGTGTTGAGTCGCCACGCATGGGTTTTCTGTGCATCCCAGGTGCTGATGTACTTGCGGGGGACAGTCACCGTGACCTTGCGCGTCTCGTTTGGCGCAAGTGGCACCCGGCTCCAGCCCACCAGCCGTTGCGGCGGCTGCTCGTTGCCAGGCACGCCGGCGGGCAGTCCGGCATAGACCTGCGCCGTTTCCACGCCGGCGCGCTGGCCGGTATTGGTAACCGAGAACGTGACGGCAATGTCGCCGCCTGGCGCCGACTGCACTGATAGATCCGAGTAGCGGTACGTGGTGTAGGACAAGCCATGGCCGAAGCGGAACAGCGGGGTGATCTTTTTGGCGTCGTACCACTTGTAACCGAGCAGCAGTTTTTCGTCGTAATGTACCGAGCGCATCCTGTCGAAGGTTCCCGGGCCGCCTTGCGCATCGACGGTCGGCTGCACCAGCGACGTCGCAAACATCGGGAAGATGTCAAGGCCCAGCAGCGAACCCATATTGCTCGGCATGACTTTCTGCGGCAAATCGTTTTCCGATGCCGGGAACGTCACCGGCAGCTTGCCGGTCGGGTTGGCGTCTCCGGAGAGAATGTTGGCCAGCGCCTTGTGGCCCTGCACGCCGGGGTACCAGGCCTGGAGCACGGCCTGTACGCTGGACAACCACGGCATCTTGACGGGGCCGCCGGTCTCCAGCACCACGACCGTGCGCCGCGCCTTGGCGGCCACGGACGCGATCAGTGCATCCTGGTCGTATTGGAAGACACCGGTCGTATCGGTGGCAGGGCCCGGCAGCGAGAGGTCGGGATTGTCTTGCCCCTCGTTCTGCCATTGTCCGGCAAACACGATCGCCACATCGGCTGCTGCCGCTGCGCTGGCCGCTTCCTGGGCATCGCGGCCGCTGGAAAAGGTCACGGTCGCGTTCGGATACTTCTCGCGGAGCGCAGCCAGCGGCGCGGACGGCAGGAACATCGGGCAGGTCGCGTACAGCGCACCCAGCGGCTCGCGGCACTCGGTCACCGCGTTGTTAGTCAATGGAATGCTGCCACCCGAGCCGGTGCCGGCCAGTACGCCCACGTCGGCATAGTTGCCGATCACGGCAATACGTTTTACGCTGCCGGCCAGCACCGGTAGCACGGGAGCGCGGTCGCCGCTGGCCACGTCGTTTTTGAGCAGCACCATGGCGCTTTCCGCCACCCGCAACGCATCCTGGTTGCCCGACAACGGGTCCTTGATGGTGAGCGACTTGGTGGGCGGGCTGTCCATGACGCCCACCGCCACCATGGTGCGCAGGCGGCGCAACACCATGTCGTCGAGCCGGCTCATCGGCACTGCCCCGGTGGCCACCGCATCCACCAGCCCTTTGAGGAAGTAGGCGGTGCCGAAGAATTTCTTGAGGTTGTCCGGCACCGCCGTGTCGTCCGCTGCCTGGCCCGGCTGCGACTCGTCGAGGCCGTTGTTGGCGGCGTTTATGGTGCTGGGCGTGGCGCCCCAGTCGGACTGCACGATGCCCTTGAAACCCCATTCCTTTTTCAGCCAGTCGTTCAGCAATTGCGGGTGTTCGCAGGCGTAGATGCCGTTGACCAGATTGTAAGAGCACATGACGTTGCCGGGCTGGCTCTTGATTATGCCGATTTCAAAGCCCAGCAGCTCGGTCTCGCGCAGCGTCTGTTCGTCCACGATCGAGTTGGAGATGAAGCGATTGGTTTCATAGCCGTTCATCGCGTAGTGCTTAATGGTCGCGATCACCTTCTGGCTCTGGGTGCCGATGGTGCGTTGCGCTACCAATTCACCTGCCAGGACCGGGTCTTCGCCCATGTATTCGAACAGGCGCCCGCCGCGCGGATCGCGCGCCAGGTTGATGCCTCCGCCCAGGCCGGTGGTAAAGCCCAGCTCGCGCAACTCGATGGCAATCCGTTTTCCGTACAGGTAGGACAAGTCATTGTCCCACGTCGCGGCCAGGGCGACGTTGGAAGGGAACGACGTGACCAGCGAGCGAGGCATGGAGACGCTGATGGCCGAGTCGGCGATATTGGTATCAGGAATGCCGAGCGCCGGGATGCCCGGTATGAAGCCGGCGCCCGCCTGGATGGCTTCGGCCGGCACCACGTAAAAGTCACGGTTGCCCACCTGGTTGGCCAGGTTGGGCATGCCGTAGCCGTGCACCATGGCAAGCTTTTGAGGCAGAGTCATTTGCGCCAGCAATTCCCTGGCGCGGCGGTCTGCTGCCAATTCCGGGATGGAAATGCCGGTGTTGGCGACGGTTTCTGCCGATGTGGGCGATTGACTCGTGCCACCGCACGCGGTCAGCACGGCCGCGGTCAGTGCGGACAGGTAGATGCCGGATCGTCTCCGGAGATAGGGAAATGCCATGGTCGAACGACTCCTTTGCGGCCCGCGGGCCTGTGGTCTCTATTCTGGAAATGCGCCGCACCTGGGTGGGCGGCTTCCTATTCGTCGGAGCGCGCGGGCACTCCTGCAATAGTTGCAAAATTTTAAATGGCAAACCGGTCAGCAAAAGAGTCCGTTAGTCTCGTATAAGAGGCATTACGTCGCACCCACCGTGTGCATGCCAGCCGCGGCAGTACCGCGCCTTGCCGGCTCTGTTATCCTGATGCCCAAAATCAGGGGCACAGAAAGAAAGCATGGGATGGGGAAGTATCCGATTTTCGCGGTAAGCGAGTATTACGATGTGCTCAGGAAGCTGTATGGCTGGTCGCACAAGCAGATCGAGGACCGCACCGGCCTGCGCGGCGAGATGCTGGAATCGAGGTCCTTGCAGCGATATCCGAACGACCGCCATGTGCTGGCGATCATCGGTGTGCTCGATGGCCTGCATTATTTTCGCGATAAGCAGATGCGGCTGAGCGACGATGAGCAGCGGCTGCTGTGGGAGATGCAGTCCCCCCATTTGTCCGTGAAGCTGCTCATTGCCGAACTGCGCAGCGTTGCCACGCCGTCCGACTTCCTGCACTGCGCGGCGCGCCGGATCGGTCGCGTGTCCACCAATCACAAGTTGTGGATCGAGTCGACCAGGGAAGGGCTGCGCGTGTGCCATCGATACGTGTATGCCGAGGAAAACTTCAGCGGGGCTCAGCGCACCTGGATGTTCCTGCTGAAATTCCTCTTCGAAGTGTTCGACATTGACCGCCAGGACGTGACTGTGACGTTCCCCGCGTTCGGGATTCGCGATGAGGGCGGCTTCCTGGCGCGCGCCGGATGCGATGTCGAGTACAGCGGCGCCATTTCCGCGATCGCGCTCAGCACGCGGGCGCTTGCCGTGCCCAATCCCCGGTTCAACGAGATGGCCGCCAAAGCGGTCACCGAAGCGCTCGACGATGTGCTCGCCGAGATCGGGGACGACAGCATGGAAACGGCGGTCGAACGTTTGCTGGAAAACCATCTGACCGCTTTTCGACGCTCGCTGGATATCGAGGCGGTGGTGCAATTGCTGGGCATTAGCCGCTCGACGCTCCATCGGCGTCTGGCGGGAGAAGGAAGTTCGTTCCGTGAACTGCGTATCCGTAGCCGGATGGCGCATGCCGCCAGTTTGTTGCGTGACTCGGACCGCGACATTGCCGAGATCGGTTCGTCACTCGGCTATGCAGACACCAGCGCGTTTCGCCGAGCATTCCGCAGCCATACCGGTTGCAATCCGGTGGAGTACCGCAGCCGCCACCGTTAATGCGATCGCCAGGTATCCGCGCCGCTCAAGGTCCTGCGACAAGCAATGAAGGCCGCCGTCAATCGTCGAAGCCTTGCGGCGCCGGTCTCCCCAGGCCAGCGCGGGACTACTCCACCACCACCCGCACGCGGGCCAGGTTGTCCACGTGCGCGAACGGATCCGCAGCATCGGCCGCGCGCTGCGCGCTCACGCGCAGTACCGGATAGTACGTGCCCGGCTGCGCGTAGCGCACGGTCGTGCTGGTGGTCCATGCGCTGGCCGCGCTGCGCGCCAGCGGCGCAGGGACAAAGGCGCCGTTGCCCGACACGCTCCATTGCGCCTGCACCACGACGCCGGCGCCCGGCGGCATGGTGGCCGTGCCGTGCAGCGTTGCGGCCTGGCCGGCGCGCAGCCGGAGCGTGGGGGCGCCGGCGTGCGCAGTGTCCACGCCGTCGGCCGTGAGCAGCACCGTCGGTTGCACGCCCTGGCGCGTGTCGGCATTCTCCGCCAGGTATACCTGGCCATTTTCCACGCGCAGGCCGGTCGAGCCGGGCGGCGCGATGCCACGCTCGGCCCATGCGCTGACGTCGCGCACGGCCTGCTGGACGATGCCCACATAATTGACCAGGCGCGTCCATTGATTGTCCCGGGTGCCGGAGGCGATGACGGCGCCGTCCAGGTGGTCTGCATGGTCGTTGACCCACAGGCGGAAACTGTCGTCGTACCCGGCGCCCAGCGCTTGTCGCACGCGCTGCGCATACCAGTTGCCGTGCCACGGATAGGCGTCCAGGTCGAGGGCATTGGAAATCGCGATGACCTTGCCATGGATCTTGCCCGTAAACGTGCCGCCGCCCGAGACGCCCGCGCTGATATTGCTGGCCACGTTGACGGGGCGCTGGGGATAGCGCGGCTGACCGTCGGCAGATACGAACTGGTCCCAGGACGTGAAGCCATCGCCCCGGCGCACTTGGTGGCGGTGATACGTGGTCAGCGCAAGCGACCAGTCGTTGTCGATCCTGACGGCAGCACCGCTGCGCAGCGCGGCCACCACCGGCGCCGGGTTGCCGGCGGCGAGCGTGAAGGCGCGCGCGGTGGCGGCGGAGCGGCTCGACCAGGCGCCGGCCACCTTGCCCACCGGCTTGCCGGCGCCATCGAGCACCGTCACGTCCAGCCCGAACGCATTAGCGGGCAGTGCCGCGTGGTTGACGATGAAGCCGCTGATCGTGCCGTTCGCATCGCGTGCAATCGCGCCGATCACGCCCGGCTGGCGCACGCGCGCGCGGCGCACGATGTCGCCCAGCGCGGACGCTTCGGTACCGAGATAGCCGGGCAGGGACCAGAAGTCGGCGGCGTACGACGGGTCCATGCTTTTGACGGTGTCGCGAAAGCCCATCAGTCCTTCCGCATCGTGCAGGCCCAGCAGGTAGGAATAGTCGTCCCAGCCGCGTACCGGCACGCCCATGGCGGATACTTCCCTGAACACGGCGCGCTCGACGGCGTCTAGCTCGGCCTCGGGCGCGCCGCTGCCGCCGGGGCGCATGGTGTCCGCAATCCGGGTGGCCTTGTCAGCGAGAACCACGCGCGCCAGTGCGCGCACGAAGAAGTTGCTCGGGATCGACGTCGGTCCGCCGATCACGTATGGCACGGCGCCATCCCATACGCCTTGCGTGTTTTCAATCGCGCCGATCGTCACGTACGAGCCGCCGCTGCCGCCGTACACATAGCCATAGATATGGCCGGAAGCATTGTCCCCCTTCCCGTAATAGTCGTTGGCGACGGTGCGCGCCAGCTTGGCGGCTGCGGCGTCGGCGCGGTAGCCGCCGCCCGAGTTGGTTTGCACGGTGTAGGCGCCGCTCTGCAAGCCGAACTGCAAGGTTGCATCGGGCGCATCAGCGCTGGCCATCGGATAGACGGACTGGAAGAACCGGCCCTGCCATTGGTCCTTTTGCGGATAGTAGAAATTGAACCGGACGGCGGTGCCAGCAAAATGCCCGGACACGCGCAGGTGCGGGAAGGGTGCGGCAATCTGCTCGCGACGGTCGATGACGGGGCGGTCGAACTGCGGATCCACGCAGGTGGCGGTAACCGTCACCGGACCGCCGGGAGCGTCTGCCTGGCAGGCAGGACCTGTCGCTGCGGCTGCGTAGGCACCTGAAGAAACGATGAGCGCAGCGCCGCCCACGGCGGCGCTGACGGCATGCTGGCGAAAGGAGGAAATGAACATGAATGATTGGTCTTTCTTGACGGTTGTAGCCGGTGAGTGGTGAGGGGGAGACTATCGCGCCCACAGCGCTGGAACCGGGTTGGGGTTGAAATCGGTAACTGCTGCCAGGTTCCTCGGTGTTCCATTTTTGCCACACGGTGATCCGATCTTATCAGCTGTGCTGCGGCGGGCCGATCCCGTACAGGGTCGCCCGTGCCATGGCAGTCATCGATCGTGCCGCGCAGGTGCAGGGCGGGCTGCCGCCAACGACGGTAATCTGCGTTGACATTTTTTTCACGAATGCTTATTATCCTTCAAAATGACAACGTTGGACATTTTCAGCTGACAACGTAGTCGCATCAAAAAAAAACCAACACAGGAGACGGTGTGTCGACGATTCATGATGTCGCCGAAAAGGCGGGCGTATCCATCAAAACCGTGTCGCGGGTGCTCAACGGCGGTACCGAGGTATCGCTGAAAACCCGTACCCGCATCGAGCAGGCCATGCAGGCGCTCGAGTTTTCGCCGTCGGCGGCGGCGCGCATGTTGCGCGGCCGGCCCACCGGGCTGGTGGCCGTCATTGCCGAGAAGCTGACCACCACGCCGGACTCCACCGAGATCATCAAGGGCATCCAGCAGGTATGCGAGCAGCTGGGCAAAGTCATGCTGATCGGCGAGACCGGCGGCCATGCCGACGTGGCCCAGCGCCTGGTGGCCGACATGCGCGAGCGGCGCGTGGAGGCGATCCTGTTTGCCACGCCGTTCCACCGGCAGGTGGCGCTGTCGGCCGCGCTGGGCGGCACGCCCACCGCGCTGGCCAACTGTTTCGAAGCCGCGCAACGCCACATGCAGGTGGTGCCCGATGACGAAGGCGGCGGTTACGCTGCCGCGCAGATGGTGCTGCGGGCTGGGCACCGCAAGATCGCCTTCCTGCAGCTGATCTCCGGCATGGTGGCGACCGACCTGCGCCAGCGCGGCTTTCACCGCGCCATGCGCGAACACGGCGTGACGCCCGATCCCGCCTGGCTGATCCACGGCGCCGAAGCGGATGACGCCAACGAGTTCGCCCACCTGTCCGGCGCCGTGGACCGCCTGTTTGCCAGCGCCGACCGGCCCACAGCCATCCTGTGCGGCAACGACAAGATGGCCATGCGCGTGATCTTCATCCTGCAGCGGCGCGGCCTGCGCGTGCCGGCCGACGTCTCGATCGTGGGCTTCGACGATTTCCGCCTGATTTCCGAGGCGCTCGATCCGGGCCTGACCACGGTCGCCTTGCCGTACCGCGAGATCGGTGAAATCTCCGGGCGCTACGTGCTGGCGCCGGACGCCGAGGCGGTGCGCACCATCAAGGTCGCTTGCGCGCCCGTCATGCGCGGCACGGTCGGCGCCCCGGCCGCACGGAGCAAGTCATGAGACGCGAACGCCTGCAACGGGTCGACAATCGCGTGCGCCCGCCGCGTGCCGCGAGGAGCGTGCGTCCGCAGCACGCCAATGAGCAAGTGGACGTGGTCCATGCTGTGCGTGGCGTGCGCCTGCGGCAGGCCATCCGGCACGTGCGCCTGGCACTGGCGGCGCTGGCCGGCGCCGTCGCCGCTGCCTCGGCCGCGCCGGTACTGGCCGCGCCGGTGGACATCAAGGTCTGGCGCCACGATACGGGCGACCTGGAAATGGCTGCCGGCCGCGCCGCCGTGGAGCGCTTCAACCGGGCGCAGTCGCGCTGGCGCGTGGTGGTCGAAGCGATTCCGCAGGGGTCGTACACCGAGTCGATCACCGCCGCCTCGATGGTCGGCCAGCTGCCGTGCGTGATTGCGCTGGACCAGCCCACGGTGCCCAACTTTGCCTGGGCCGGCCATATCCGGCCGCTCGATACGCTGTTGCCGGCGTCCGCGCTGGACGGCCTGCTCGAAGGTGGGCGCGGCACGTACAAGGGACATGTCTACAGCGTGGGCCAGCTCGACGTGGTGCTGGCGCTGTTTGCGCGCCGCTCGCAGCTGGCCGCACTCGGTGTGCGCGTGGCCACCATGGAACACCCTTACACGGCAGACGAATTCCACACCATCCTGGCGCTGGCCAAACGCAGCGGCAAGTACCGTTTTCCGCTCGACGTGAATGGCCGCTTCAAGGGCGAGTGGTACAGCTACGCGTTTTCGCCATGGCTGCAAAGCGCCGGCACCGACCTGATCGACCGCGCCGGCTACGTGCGCGTGGACGGTGTGCTCAATAGCGACCAGGCGGTGGCGGTGGGGCGCTACTACGGCCGCCTGTTCAAGGAAAAGCTGGTCGAACGCCATCCGGCCGACGACCGCGCGTTCGAGCAGGGCCGCTCGCTGTTCCACTACACCGGCTCGTGGAAGGCGCGCGAATACAGCGCCCAGTTCGGCGCCGACCTGGTGGCCATGCCGCCGCCCGATTTCGGCCACGGTCCGAAGATCGGCGCCGCATCGTGGCAGTGGGGCATTACCCGCAGTTGCGCCCAAGCCGAAGGCGCGGCAGCCTTCCTCGCCCACCTGGTATCGCCAGCCGAAATCGGCGCGGCCTCGCGCATGACCGGGCTGGTGCCGGTGACCACCGCCGGCGCCATGCTCACGGAGCACTACCGGCCGGGCGGCGACTGGCGCACGTATTTCGAGTTCGCCCAGCGCTACGCGGTGGCACGGCCGGCCACGCCCGCCTATCCCGCCATGTCGTCGTCGTTCGAAAAAGCCATGGCCGATATCCGCAGCGGCAAGGACGCGGTGGAGGCGCTGGACGAGGCGGTCGAAGCGATCGACAACAATATCGCCCGCAACAACGGCTACGGCTTCACCGTGCGCAAGGCAGGAGACGGAACATGAAAATGAAACTGGGCCAGGACCATCCGCTGGCAGTGGCGCTCTTCGCAACGCCTGCCGTATTGCTGTTCATCGTGTTCGTCGCGCTGCCGCTGCTGCTGGCGGCCGGCGCCACGTTCACCGACCATCGCCTGATGTCGCCGGAGCCTACCCGCTACGTGGGGCTGGCCAATTTCCAGCGCCTGCTGGCGCTCGACGTGGCGGTGGTCGAGCCGCTGCGCGACGCCGCCGGCCGCGTGCGCACCGATGACGACGGCGTGCGCTATCCCACCTGGCGCCAGGTACGCCAGTCGCACCCGGAACTGGCCACCTACCGCGAAGCGTTCCGCCTCGACTTGCCGGCCGTGCTGGGCAACGCCCGCTTGCTGCTGGCGGCCAGCGATCCGTTGTTCTACCGCTCGCTGATCAACACTTTTTTGTTTGCGCTGCTGGTGCTGCCGTTGCAGTGCGGCGTGGCGCTGGGGCTGGCCATCCTGGTCAACCAGAAGCTGCGCGGCCGGGTGTTTTTCCGCACCGTGTATTTTGCCCCGGTGGTGACGTCGATGGTGGTGGCCTCGATCGTGTGGGCGTTCATGCTCAATACCGACCGCGGCATGCTCAACGAACTGCTGCGCGGGCTGCTCGGCAATCCCGACACCGGCCCGGACTGGCTCGGCGACAGCCGCTACGCGCTGCCGGCTATCGCCATCATGTCGGCGTGGCAGGGCGCCGGCTTCCAGATGCTGGTGTTTTTGGCCGGCTTGCTGTCGATTTCGCCGGAGCTGTACGAGGCGGCCAAGCTGATGGGCGCCAATTCCTGGCAGCGTTTTGTTCACGTCACCTTGCCGGGCCTGCGCAACACCATCGTGTTCGTGCTGGTGTCGACCACCCTGCTGGCGTTCGGGCTGTTCACCCAGGTGGACGTGATGACGTCGGGCGGCCCGCTCGACTCGACCACCACCGTGGTGTACCACGCCGTGCGCAGCGGCTTCAAGGAACAGGATGTCGGTTACGGTTCGACCATCACCCTGGTGTTTTTCGTGATCGTGCTGGCGCTGTCGTGGATGCAGCGCGCGCTGGCCGGCAAAGGAGATCAATGATGACCGCCACCTGGCGCAGCCGCCTGCGCGACCTCGCGCTGTTCCTCGCCATGAGCGCCATCGGCATCGTGTTCATCGCGCCGCTGGTGTTCATGTTCATCTCGTCGTTCAAGAGCGACGCCGCCATTTTTGCCAATCTCGATCGCTGGTCGGCCTACCTGCCGTCGGCCGACTGGTCGCTGAACAACTACACGGCGGTGTTCGAGAAAAGCGACCTGCCGTCGTTCCTGCTCAACTCCACGCTGATCGCGGCGCTGGTGGTGGTGGGCGGGGTGCTGGTCAACAGCATGCTGGCGTTCTCGATTGCCCGCATGCGCTGGCGCGGCCGCAACCTGGTGCTGGCGCTGGTGGTGGCCATGGTGATCGTGCCGTTCGAGGTGATCGCCATCCCGCTGCTGTCGCTGGTCGCGCGCCTGCCGTGGCCCGCCATCGAGCATGGCCAGCTGGTGCTGCACACGGGGTGGTTCAACAGCTTGCACGTGCAGGTGATCCCGTTCCTGGCCAACGCCTTTTGCGTGTTCCTGTTCTACCAGTTTTTCCGCGACATACCGCCCGAGCTTGACGAAGCGGCCAAGATGGACGGCGCCGGGCCGTGGACCGTGTACGCCCGCATCATCATGCCCAACAGCGGCCCGGTGATCGCCACCGCCGCCATCGTGCTGTTCATCTCGGCGTGGAACCAGTACCTGTGGCCGATCATGGTGGTCCAGGGCGAAGCGTTCCGCCCGGTGCAGCCCGGCATACAGCAGTTTTTTGGACGCACCAATTCGTGGGGGCAGATCATGGCCTACGCGTCGGTGATTACTTTGCCCGTGCTCGCGGTGTTCCTGGCCTTCCAGCGGCAGTTTGTCGCGTCGGTGGCGGGCGCCGGGGTCAAGGGCTAACTCTTGGAAGCATCATGACACTTCACATCAGCGACAAATTCATCTGGGACTTCTGGCACTACGAGGAAGCGGGCCAGCAGCACCTGTTCTTCCTGCAGGCCGACCGCGCCATCGGCAATCCCGACCTGCGCCACTGGAACGTCTCGGTCGGCCACGCCGTATCGACCGACCTGCGCAACTGGACGCCGAAGGGTACCGTGTTTGCGCCGTCGGCCACGCCGGCGTGGGACGATTACACGACCTGGACCGGCTCCGTCATCAAGGCCGAAGGCGGCTACCACCTGTTTTACACCGGCACCAGCCGCGCCGAAAACGGCATGCGCCAGCGCATCGGCCATGCCGTCTCCGCCAGCATCGACGGACCGTGGCAGCGCGTGGGCAACGGCCTGGCGCTCGACCTCGACGAACGCTACTACGAGGAACACGCGGAAGGTCGCTGGCACGACCGCGCACTGCGCGACCCGTGGGTGCTGCCGGAAAAAATCGACGGCATGTACCACATGTTCTTCACGGCGCGCCGCAACGACGGCCCGCTGTACGAGCGCGGCGTGATCGGCCACGCGGTGTCACCGGACCTGGTGCAGTGGCAGGCCATGCCGCCCGTGTACCAGGGCGGTCACTACGGCCAGCTGGAAGTGCCGCAGGTCTTCGAGCGCGAAGGGCGCTGGTACTGCGTGTTCTGCAACGTGGCGCCGCACTGGTCGGAAGCGATGCGCGCGCAGCACGGCGGCGTGTCCGGCACCCACTACCTGGTGGCCGACCATCCGCTGGGTCCGTGGCAGCCGGCGCCCGGTTTCCTCGACGGCGACATGCCTTGCCGCCGTTATGCGGGCAAGATCCTGCGCGATCCGGTCACGGGCGGCGATTGCCTGATGGCGTTCGAAGACACCGCGCCCGATGGCCAGTTCGGCGGCCGCATCGTCGACCCGATTGCACTGCGCATGGAAAACGGGTTGTACCATCTGGACGATTCTTTGGCCGCAAAATGACAACGATAGACATCGGCTGATAAAAATAATCGAGGAGACACGATGAACCAAGAAACCCCGGGGCATGATGCCCAGGCATGCGGCCCTGGCCGGCTTGGCCGGTGGGTGCGGCTGGCTGGTCCGGGCCGGTTAGTCGACGCGGCACGCCGGACCCGGCTGGCAGATGTGGTCCATGCTGGCGGCGTGGCCGGCATGGCCGGATTACTCGGGCTGGCATGGGCAGGATCGGCAGCACTGGCCATGCCCGCAGCACCGGCAGCAGCGCCGGCAACGTCGGCAACGGCGGCCGCCGGGCAGTCTCACGCGCCGCTGGCCCACTGGCCGCTCGACGACGGCGCCGGCCAGCTGGCCGCCGAAACGGTTGCGGGACGGCGCGACCCGGTCAACTACGTGTTCAACCACGCCCGCTTCAAGCCCGATTCGGCGCCGCTGTGGCGCCCGGCCGCCACGTGCATCCGGGGCGGCTGCCTGCTGTTCGACGGCTATTCCACCGACATCGAGGCTCCCGGTTTGACCGCCGCGCAACTGGCGCGCGGCTTCACGCTCAGCGCCTGGGTGGCGCCGCACGCGTTCGAATGGGGCGACGGCGGCCATTACTCGGCCTTCCTGAGCCAGTTCGACACCAGGGCGCAGCAGGGCCTGTCGTTCGGCATGTCCCGCTTTGGCGCCTGGGGCCTCAAGCTCGGCTTTGGCGGCGCGGCGGTCGATGCCCGCGTCAACGACCGCAAGCTGCCGCGCGATGCGTGGTCGCACGTGGCCGCCAGTTACGATCCGGCCACGCGCCGCATCGCCCTGTTCCTCAATGGCGAGCAGGTGTTGCAGGTGGCGGCGCCCGCCGATGCCGCGCTGACGCTGCCGGCGCTGCCGCTCACGGTGGGCCGCTATTCGCAGCCCGAGCGGATCGGCGGCGTGTTCAAGCTCAACACCTTCCTGGGCCTGATGGACGAAGTGCGGGTGACCGCCGGTCCGTCCGCTGCCGCCGAAGTGGCGCAGGCCATGGCAGCCGACCTGCAGGCCGGCCAGCGCCAGGGCGCGGTGCCGAAGCTGGCGCCGGCCGACCTGCAGATCGCCGCCGCCACCTTCGACGGCGACCGCGACCGCCCGCGCTACCACCTGCAGCCCGATGCCGGCTGGATGAACGAGCCGCACGCGCCGTTCTATTACGGCGGCCAGTACCACCTGTTTTTCCAGAAAAATCCGTTCGGCCCGTTCTGGCACCAGATCCACTGGGGCCACTGGGTCAGCCCGGACCTGGTGCACTGGCGCGAGCTGCCGATCGCACTGGCGCCCGAGGACGACGGCCTGGCCACGGACGGCGTATGGTCCGGCAGCGCCACCTATGCGGCGGACGGCACGCCGGTGCTGTTCTTTACCGCCGGGAACGATGCGGTCAAGCCCAACCAGCGCACCGGCATGGCCACGCCCGCCGACCTCACCGATCCCGACCTGGCGCGCTGGACCAGGTACCCGTTGCCGGTCACGGAACAAATGCCAGGGCAGGGGCGCTTCGGCGAATTCCGCGACCCGTTCGTGTTCCGCAATGGCGACCGCTGGTATCAGCTGGTCGGTTCGGCGCTGCCGGGGCGCAGCGGCACCGCGCTCGTGTACGAATCGTCGGACCTGCGCCACTGGACGCCACGGGGCCCGCTGTTCTCGGTCGACGCCAGCCGGTACCCCGGCTTCGAGGCCACGTGGGAACTGCCGGTGCTGCTGCCGGTGGGCAAAGGCGTGGACGGGCGCGAACGCCACGTGTTCCTCAACGACGTGCGCGGCCAGGCCTATTACTGGACTGGCGTGTTCAACGCGGCCAGCGCCCGGTTCACCCCGGACCAGGAAGCGCCGCGCGTGTTCGACGTCGGCCACGGTCATTTTTCCGGCCCGAGCGGATTTGTCGATCCGAAGACCGGCCGCAGCATCGTGTTTTCGATAGCCCAGGGCCGGCGCTCGCTGCAGGATGAACACGACGCCGGCTGGGCCCACAACGCCGGCTTGCCGGTCACGCTGTCGCTGGGCGCGGACGGCGGCCTGCGGGTGGCGCCGATCGCCGAACTGGCCACGCTGCGCCGGGTCCAGCTGCTCGACCTGCGCGACGTGACCGCGCCGCAGGCGGCTGCCGCGCTGGCCGGCCTGCACGGCCTGGCGCTGGAAGTGGAACTGGAACTGGCGCCATCGGCCGCGGCCGGCAAGCGCGGGCTGGCGCTGCGGGTGGCGCCCGGGCAGGCCGAGGCGACGCAGCTGTACGTCGATACCGCGCGCCACCGCCTCGAGATCGACCGCAGCGGCAGCGCCACGCGCCGGCAGGACGGCGGCGGCAAGGGCTCTGGCATGGTCGGCAACAACGCCGGCGGCGCCGCGGTGCAGGGCGGCGACTTCGCCCTCGGCGGCGAACCGCTGCGGCTGCGGCTGTTCCTCGACGGTTCCATGGTCGAGGCTTATGTGAACGAGCGCCTGAGCCTGACCAGCCGCATCTATCCCACACGGCCCGACGCGGACGGCCTGGGCTTGCTGGCGCAAGAGGGTGACCGTGTGTTGTCGCTCAAGGTGTGGGCGCTGGGCTTGAACGAAAAGAGGAATTGAGATGGCAGCAATTGCATTGCAGGGCGTGGGCAAGACCTATCCCGGAAAAGAAGCGCAGTACATTTTGCAGGGCATCGACTTCACCATCGCCGATGGCGAATTCGTGGTGCTGGTCGGTCCTTCCGGCTGCGGCAAGTCCACGCTGCTGCGCATGATCGCCGGCCTGGAAGACATCAGCGCCGGCGAGATCCGCATCGGCGGCGAGGTCGTCAACGATGTGCCGCCCGCCAGGCGCGGCCTGTCGATGGTGTTCCAGAGCTATGCGCTGTACGCGCACATGACCGTGTTCGAGAACATCGCCTTCGGCCTACGGCTGGCCAAGGTGCCCAAGGCCGAGATCAAGGCGGCGGTGCAGGGCGTGGCGAAGATGCTGCAGATGGAGCACCTGCTCGAGCGGCGCCCGCCGCAGCTGTCGGGCGGCCAGCGCCAGCGCGTTGCCATTGGTCGCGCCATCGTGCGCAAGCCGCGCGCCTTCCTGTTCGACGAGCCGCTGTCCAACCTCGATGCGGCCCTGCGCGCCGACATGCGCGTGGAAATCGCCCGCCTGCACCAGCAGCTGGGCGCCACCATGGTCTATGTCACCCACGACCAGGTGGAGGCGATGACGCTGGCCGACCGCATCGTGGTGCTGGGACCGTCGGGCGTGCAGCAGATCGGCGCGCCGATGCATTTGTACGACCAGCCGGCCAACGTGTTCGTGGCCGGCTTTATCGGCAGCCCGCGCATGAACATGCTGGCCGGCCGCGTCGACGCCGGCGGCCAGCTGTGGCTGGGCGCCGTGCGCCTCAACTGGCGCGCGCCGGCCGGCACGCCGGCAGCCGAGGTCACCGTCGGCATGCGCCCCGAGCACCTGGCAGCGGACCCGAACGGCGCCATCGAGGGCCGGGTGCTGCTGGTCGAGCGCCTGGGTGCGGAGTCGTACGTGCACGTGCAGGTGGCGGGGCTGGAAAAGCCGCTGATGGTGGTGGTGCGCGGCGAGCCGCCGGCCACCGGCGCAGTCTGGCGCGTGGGGCCTGCGGCCGGGCGCCTGCATGTGTTCAACCAGGAGGGCCGCCGCGTGGACGTGCGCGTGGCCGATATCACCACAGTGCCGGAGGTAGCATGATTGTCGTGTGCGGAGAAGCGTTGTTCGATGTGTTTTGCGACGGCGATACGCCGGCCGGTTACGCGCTGTCGGCGCGCATCGGCGGCTCGCCGTTCAACCTGGCCGTGGGCCTGGCGCGGCTGGGCGCACCGGCCATGTTCTTCGGCGGGCTGTCGCACGACATGTTCGGCCGCAAGCTGGCCGCCGCCCTGGCCGCCGAAGGCGTGGACCTTGCCGCCGCGCCCCGGCCGGCTGCGCCCACCGCGCTGGTGACGGTCGATGTCGATGCCGCCGGCGCGCCCACCTACACCCTGTACGGCAGCGCCACCGCCGAACGCCAGGTGGTCGCCGCCGACCTGGCCCGCGTGCCGCCCGACGCCGCTGCCATCCACGTCGGTTCGTACTGCATGGCGGTGGAGCCGGTGGCGTCCACCTTGCTGGCACTGGTGCGGCGCCAGCAGGGGCGCAGCCTGATCGCGTTCGATCCCAACGTGCGGCTGACCATCGAGCCGGACCGCGACGTGTGGCGCGCGGCCATTGCCGCCATGCTGCCGCTGTCCGACCTGCTCAAGATCAGCGACGAGGATATCGGCCTGGTGTACCCGGACACCACGCCCGAGCAGTTCATCGCCACGGCGCTCGATGCGGGCGTGGCGCTGGTGGTGGTCACGCGCGGCGTGCACGGCGTGCTGGCGGCCACGCGCGCCAGCGGCACGCATGCCTTGCCCGCGCAGCGGGTGGCCGTGGTCGACACGGTGGGCGCGGGCGACACCTTCCAGGCCGCGCTGCTGGCGCACCTGGCCAAACACGGTCTGCTCACGCGCACCGCGCTCGCCGGCCTGGAGCCTGCGCCACTGCTGGCCGCGCTGGCCTTTGCCGGCCGCGCGGCGGCGATTACCTGTGCCCGGCGCGGCGCCGACATGCCCACCCTGCAGGAGGTGCCGCCCCAGGACTGACCATTTTGACCCCGCGATGACAACGATGGACATCATCAATTGCATGGCGGCTGCGCGCCGCCCGATAATCATAAAAGGAGATGCAGCATGACTTACTCGATCACTCGTTACCTCACCCGTTCGGCAGCCCTGGCGATTTGCCTGGCGCCCGCGCTGGTGTATGCCCAACAGCAGGCCACCGCGCCGGTCCCCACCCCCGCAGCCACGCCGACGGCCACCCCGGCCATCCCGGCCACCGACCCCGCCACCGACCCGGCCGCCGTGGTCATCGTCACCGGCGTGACCCAGAGCACCACCAAGAAAAACGCCACGTTCTCGATCAACACGCTGAGCGGCGAGGAAATCCAGCGCCTGGCGCCGATGAGCACAGCCGACATGCTGGCCAACTTCCCCGGTATCTATTCCGAGGGCGGCAGCGCGGGGGAGGCCAGCAACAACATCACCGTGCGCGGCCTGCCTGTGACGGGCGGCTACCGCTTCGCGCCGCAACTGGTCGATGGCTTGCCGGCCTACGAGGAACCGGAAGCGCCGTTCATGAACAACGACGTCTTCATCCGCGACGACCTGATGACCGAGAGCGTGGAACTGGTCAAGGGCGGCCCCGGCGGCATCCTGTATTCCAACGGCCTGGGCGCCACCGTCAACCACGTGACCCGCACCGGCGGCGACCGCCTGGCGGGCGGCTACAAGGTGGAGTATGCCGACTACGGCTTCCTGCGCCAAGACGCGTTTATCTCGGGCCCGCTGGCGCCGAACCTGACCGGCGCGGTCGGCGGCTTCTACCGCCGCAGCGACGGCGTGCGCGATACCGGCTACACGGCCGACCGTGGCGGCCAGGTACGCGGCAACCTGGTGTACACCAGCGACAACCGCAAGACCACCGCGCGCGCCGACGTACTGGTGATCAACGACCGCACGGCGTTCTACCAGAACCTGCCGATCTCGGTGCCGCGCTTTACCAACCCCGGCACGCCGGCCAATCCCACCGCCATCAGCCAGGGCAATATCGAGCCGCTCGGCATCGACTTTGCCCACGGCACCACGGCCTCGCAGTACAACCGCCGCTTCAACATGATCGGCGAATATGGCAGCCGCACGGTGGACCAGGCCGACGGCATCCACCCGAATTTCAAGATGTTCACGCTGGGCGGTTCGCACGAGTTTGCCAACGGCTGGAAAGTGTCGAGCGGGTTGCGCCACACCACCGGCAGCAACGGCTTCAATGCCGTATTTACCGGCAACGACACGGCCACGTCGACCAACTTCCTCAACGCCCGCTACCAGAACGATGTGATCTCGCCCGCGCACGGCGCCGCGCTCGGCTGCAACCTGGCCAATGCCAAGCTGGTGGGCTTCTTCAATGTCCCGGCCAGCAACGCGTGCGCATCGTTTGCCAATATCAGCCGCGAAGACTTCATCAGGCGCTACGCCAATGCGACCGGCGTGGCGGGCCGCTACCTGAACGACGGCTCGCCGGTACCGGCGTCGGCCAACCTGAACTTCATGATCCCGTTCATTGCCGATACCGAGGCGCGCAGCACGTCGCTGGACCTGAAAACCCAGAAGTCGTTCAATCTCCAGGGCACCCACGACCTGACCTTCGGCGTCTATAAAAGCCGCTACGATTATGCGCCCAACTTCCAGCAGGCGCTGATGGTCAGCGACGTATCCAACCAGTCGCGCCTGGTCGACCTGATCGCGGTCGATGCGCAAGGCAACCAGGTGGGGCCGAGCCTGACCCAGGGCGGCGCCATCCTGCCCGGCTGGGGCGGGTTTGTCAGCAAGATCCGTGGCGACGGCAACGCCGCCTACCTGCTCGACCACTGGGAAACCATGGGCAGCAAACTCAAGATGGACGTGGGCGTGCGCTGGCAGAACCTGAAGGCCGACGTGGCGCGGCGCGACCGCAACGTCATCACCGACCTGACGCCGGCCGGCGTGGCGGTGGGCTCGCTGCAGGACACGACCGCCGACAATGAGGTGAGCCTGCCGGGCGAGGCGCGCAAGCTCAAGGAAAAATACCACGGCTTCGGCTGGTCGATCGGCGGCAACTACAGCTTCAGCAAGGCGCTGGCGGTGTACGGGCTGGCATCGGACTCGTTCCGCCTGCCCAGCCTGCAGGACCTGAACGACCTCAGTACCGCCAACCTGACGGTCGTCAACGGCCAGCCGGTGAAAGTCAGCGCGGTCGAGCATATCCGCCAGTACGAGATCGGCCTGCGCTACCTGACCCGGGGCTTCGGCGCGTCGGTGGCGACGTTCTACAACAACTTCTCGCCGCGCAGCTCGATCAACATCTACCGTGACATCAATTCGTCCGCGTGCGGCACGCAAGGCGGCGTTACGCAGATCAACTCGTGCCCCGAGGTGGCGCAGCTGTACGAGCGCGGCGTGCAGAACATCGGCGCCGAGGTCGAACTGAGCTGGCGTCCGGCCGCCGTGGCGGGCCTGGAGCTGAAGGGCAACGTCGTCATGCAAAACCCGAAAGTCAATGGCGCCAACTACACCATTACCCAGGAAGACAAGGACCCGCTGGGCATCATCACCGGCTACCACTACGTGCAGGTGAGCGAAGACGGCCGCCGTCCGCGCCGCCTGCCCAAGGTGATGGTCAACCTGATGCCGTCGTTCGACCTCAAGCCGCTGACCGACATGCCGTTGAGCGTCTACGGCCAGTACCAGTACTACGGCAACCGCTTTTCGGAAGCGACCGACAGCAATGTGACGCTGTACCCGTCGTACCACATCATTAACGCCGGGGCGCAGTACCAGTTGTCGGAGCGCTGGAGCGCGCACCTGCACGTGGCCAACCTGACCAACCAGCTGTCGTTTACCGAGGGCGATCCCTTGTTCAACGACCTGCTGTCGCCGGACGGTTCGCGCAACCGCGGCGTGGCGCGGCCGCTGTTCGGCCGCACCATGCGCTTTAGCCTGACGTACATGTTCTGAGGTGCGCGGCGGATGGCATGCTGTGGGTCGGTAGCCGGCTACCGCTTTGGCGGCCTGAATATTTTTACGAGGTGGCCAGCGACATGATTTAAGTCCGCCTGCGCATTCCAGCCGTGGTGGCTTACCGGAAGTCCGATGATCCTGGACAGGGATGAACGGCGACTCAGGAAGTGCGCGCTTGCGCGATCGGGCTCCAGCGTCTGTGTCGCGACCTCGTGGCGGATCGGTGCGCGGAGTCAGTCAGCATCGCGCATTGCGAATAAATACATGATCCGCCACTTGTTAGATAGGCGAGTCTCTTGCAGAAGACTAGTGCGCCCGAAAAACAGGAAAAACCGTGAATTTCGCTGCTAACATCTCGCTCAAATGATGATCGTCGGGGCAGGCGCCACCAGCCATGCAAGGTTACACCGGCGTTGTGGTGAATGGATATTGTCTCGAGATTGGCGCGATGGGATCGGTAACAGCATGGTGCGCGCCCGCAGGGTTTCCGTTCGAGGAACATAGGCCGATTTCGGTGACATGACAGGAGTTGGCATGAAAATTTCAGTAATACTCGCGCTCGGACTTGGCGCCGGCACTGCCCACGCCCAGACCGGCGTTGATATCTACGGCATCGTCGATGCGGCAATCGTTGGTGAGCGGGGCAGCTACGTCAGCCAGCCTGTCAAGATTACCAGCGGCGCAGCGTCGTCGTCGCGCATCGGGTTTCGCGGCAGCGAGGATTTGGGTGCCGGGATGTCGGTGTTGTTTACGCTGGAATCGGGCACCAAGATCGATTCCGGCATGATAGACGCCGCCGGCACCCTGTTCAACCGCGAGGCATGGGTCGGACTCAAGTCCGGGCTCGGTGCAGTAGCGTTAGGCCGCCAGTACACGCCATGGCACCTGACCCTCGCTGCATTCGATCCATTCGGCACCGGCTATGCCGGTACGTCGAAGAACCTGTTTCCCGATTCTGGCATCAACATCCGCACCAGCAACACCATCACCTGGAAGTCGCCCGA
>JBEVMD010000161.1:0-3488 GCA_040508835.1 Duganella sp.
TCTGCGCGGCCGCCGCTTCTTTGCCTCCGCTAACTACGCTTTCAAGTGAGCACGATTAAATTCATGGTTTCTACTGCCCCTCAACAATGTAATATAGCCTTAAGTAATTGATTGGTATCATCTGCATTACCACGGCGCCGCGCGCAAGCCCCGGCGCCGGTTTTACTTCGGAAGGGCAACATGAATTTTTCAGGTTTTACCTGCCAGCGCCTGTTCGTGCTCTGGCTGCTGGTGCTGGCAAGTTTCGGCGTACACGCGGCCCAGGTCGCCGCGGCGGCCAAGGCGCAGCCCACCGGCAAGCCCAGCAAGCCGGCCAAGGCGGTGCCGCCGCCCAAGCCGGTCGTGGCGCCGCCAGCGGGCAACCTGGTGATCATCGGTGGCGGCTTGCGTGCCGACAATGCCGAAGTGTGGCAGCGCATCGTGCAATTGGCTGGCGGCAAGGGCGCGCGCATCGGCGTGTTCGGCTCGGCGTCGATCAATCCCGAAAATTCGGCCCAGAACACCGTCAATAAGCTCAACCAGTACGGCGCCCAGGCGTTTTTCGTGCCGCTGGGCGTAACGCTGGCCAATAGCGACTACCGCAAGGCGGCCGAAGACCCGGAAGTGGTGGCCCTGATCCATTCGGCCACCGGCATTTATTTTACGGGCGGCGACCAGGCCCGCATCACCAAGGCGCTGGTGCGCCCGGACGGCAGCCGCACGGCCGCGCTGGAAGCGGTGTGGGACGTGTACCGCGACGGCGGCGTGGTGGCCGGCTCGTCCGCTGGCGCCGCCATCATGAGCACCACCATGTTTTACGACGCCAAGGCCACGCTCGACATGCTCAAGCAGGGCGTGACCGACGGCAACGAGATTGCGCCAGGTTTGGGCTTTGTCGGCGACGACGTATTCATCGATCAGCACTTGCTGGTGCGCGGCCGCTTTGCCCGCATGATTCCCGTGATGCTGAAAAAGGGCTACCAGATCGGCCTGGGCATCGACGAGAACACGGCCATGGTGGTCAATGCCAAGCGCGACGTGGAAATCATCGGTTACAGCGGCGCCTTGCTGCTGGATTTGTCGGCGGCCATCACCGACCGCGGCATCAAGGGTTTTAATATCAGCAACGCCACCATCAGCTACCTGGACCGCGGCGACAAGTTCAACCTGGTGTCGCGCGAATTCACGCCGTCGCCCGACAAGGCCGACAACAAGCTCGACCCCAACCAGCCCGATTCGCGCGGCGTGGTCTACACCAACGATATCCTCGGCAACAACGCGGTACTGGACCTGATGGTCAACCTGATCGACAACGCCCAGCAGGACGCGATCGGCATCGCTTTCGGCAATCCGCGCGATTCGTATCCTGACGTGGGATTCGAGTTCCGCTTCAGCAAAACCGTCAACAGCGTCGGCTACAGCTCCACCGAGGTGGAGGCGTATTCGGTGCTCAAATTACGCATGGATATCCGGCCGATCCAGTTGCAGCAGCCGTTGTACCGGTATCGGTAGCCTGTGCTCCGTCATCCCCGCGTGCGCGAGGATGACGGAACCACTGCTACGGTTTGTTCCACGCCCCTGGCTGCTCTACAATCATGGTCTTTCGACCAAAGTGGAGTGTCCATGTTGTTCAAATCCCTGTGCGGCGCGCTGTTGCTGGCCGCTGCTGCCGTTGCCCATGCGGCGCAACCGGCCACCGTCCGTCTCGACTACCTCCACAGCGGCAATGCCCTGGCCGAACAATACGCCGTGGACCGCGTCGTGATCGAGCCGTTGCCGTGGCCGGGCGACATGACCCGCACCCTCGACGACACCAACCGCGGCAACAACCTGGTGGAGGTGGTGGATGCCGCCACCGGCGCGCTGCTGTACTCGCGCGGCTTTTCCACCGTGTTTGCCGAATGGGCCAGCACCGAGGAAGCCACGCACGGCAACCGCGGCTTCCAGGAGTCGGTGCGCTTTCCCAAGCCGGACAAGCCGGTGCGCGTGCGCATTCTCAAGCGCGACGAGCGCGGCGCGTTCTCGGTCGTCTGGACCACCACCGTCGATACCGACGCCATGGACGTGGTGCGCCAGCAGCCGCCCGGACCCAAGCCGATCGGCATCCGCGTCAACGGCGCGCCGAAGGACAAGGTCGACCTCCTGATCCTGGGCGACGGCTACACGGCCGCCGAGATGAAAAAATTCGAAGCCACGGCCCGCAAGCTGGCCGACCACCTGTTTAGCGTGTCGCCGTTCAAGGAACGCGCGCAGGACTTCAACGTGTGGGCGCTGGCATTGCCGACGAAGGAGTCGGGCGTGTCGCGGCCGTCGACCGGCGTGCACCATGCGTCGCCGCTGGGCACGCGCTACGACATCTTCGGCAGCGAGCGCTATGTGCTGACCACCGATAACCGCGCGCTGCGCGAGCTGGCGCAAAACGCGTCGTACGAGTTCATCGAAATCCTGGTCAACAACGACACCTACGGCGGCGGCGGCATTTTTGGCCAGTTCAGCACGGCGGCAGCCAATAACGACTGGGCCAATTACCTGTTCGTGCACGAGTTCGGCCACCACTTTGCCGGCCTGGCCGACGAGTACTACACGTCGCCGGTCGCGTACGCCACGGGCGGCGCGCGCCGCGAGCCGTGGGAACCGAACGCCACTGCACTGGGCGATCCCGCCAAGCTGAAATGGAAGAAATTCGTCAAGGACGGCACGCCGCTGCCCACGTCGTGGCCGAAGCAGGCGTACGAGACGGCGTCGCGCGCGTACCAGAAGGAGCGCGCCGCGCTGCGGGCGGCCAACCGGCCGGAGGCGGAAATGAGCGCGCTGTTCCGCCAGGACCTGGAGCACACCAACGAACTGTTCTCGCGCGATCCACACCGGCACACGGTGGGCGCGTTCGAAGGCGCCAACTACGAGGCGACCGGGTATTACCGGCCCGAGATGCAGTGTTTGATGTTCGACCGCAGCGACAAATTCTGCGCCGTGTGCGCCGATGCGGTGGCCACCATCATCGACCTTTATTCCCGTCCTGCAATCAAGTAGACGGTTTTGTACGGTACCGAACAGTGAGTTCCTGTCGAGATGGGTATTCTGGATACGTGACCTAGCGCTTCTTCCAAAAAACGGAAAGCGGATTTAAATAAGAACGTATCCAAACATATTTGAGAGGAACTATCATGAGCAAAATCATCGCTATCCTGATCGCCGGCCTGTTCGCTACCGCTGCCTTCGCACAAACCACGGACACCACCCGTGCCCAGAACGAAGCCAACAAAGACATCGCCAAGGCTGAGCAAAAAGAAGCCAAGGTAGATGCCAAGGCCGACAAGAAAGCCAACAAGGCTGTCGCCAAAGCCGACCAGACCCACGCTGAAGCCCAGGCCAAGGTGAACACCGAAGCTGCCAAAGCCAACGAAAAAGTAGCCAAGGCCGATCCGGAAGACAAAGCCAAGGCAGCTGCCAAAGGCGAAAAAGATGTCGCTAAAGCAGTTGAAAAAGCCGAGAAAAAAACCGTGAAAGCT
>JBEVMD010000192.1:0-3522 GCA_040508835.1 Duganella sp.
GATGACGCACCCGCCGGCGCTGCCCGCTTGTTGCGGGCGCGACGGCAATCTCGTGCGAACATGAGGGGATTCAAGCCTAGCCGCCCATGTCTGTGTAAAGTTCCGGGTACCTGTCCCCCCTTGCGAACGGGGCAGGAACCCACGTGCAGTCCGCAATATTGCCAAAATGACTATCTTTTCAATCGAATCACCCTTGTCAGATATTAATTTCTAGGGTGTAATCTTGTTTGGATTATATCTAGACGGGTGTGGCGGGGGCCAGCGCCGCACATTTCGGGAGCAGCAGGTACATGTCAGAACCAGTTTCGTCGCCACTCACTTCGATGCTCGCGGGCTTTACCCAGAGCAGCCGGATCATCAAACTCAGCACGCCTCTGGGCCCGGACGTATTGCTGGCCGAGTGCGTGCGCGGCGAAGAAGGCATCAGCCAGGGCTTCCGCTTCAACATCGCCGCATTGTCGACCGATGCCGCCATAGCCCTGAAGTCCCTGATCGGCCAGCCGGTACTGCTCGAACTGATGACCGCCACCAGCCGCGACCAGCTGCGGCCGTTCCACGGCCACGTCACCGCCATCGACATGGCCGGCGCCAACGGCGGCTTCGCCCGCTACAACCTCACGCTCGAGCCGTGGACCGCTTTTCTGGCGCGCGGCCGCGACAGCCGCATTTTCCAGGACATGACGGTGTTCGACATTCTCGACAGCGTGTTCAATGCCTACCAGGGCCAGGGCAAGCTGGCGCCGGCCTGGCGGTTCGACATCCTCGACCGCAACATCTATCCCAAGCGCAGCATCACCACCCAGTACCAGGAAAGCGACCTTGTCTTTGCCGAGCGGCTGATGCACGAGGAAGGCCTGTTCCACTATTTCGAGCATGCCGGCGATAGCGCCAGTCCCGGCCTCGGCAGTCATACCATGGTGATTGCCGATCATGACGGCAGCTTCCAGCCCAACGCCCAGGCCAGCATCGCCTACACGCAACCGGGCGCCACCATGCAGCAGGACAGCCTGGACCGCTGGCGCACCGAGCTGCGCCAGCAGACCGACGCCGTGGAACTGAGCAGCTGGGACTACCGCTCGCTCGACATCCGCACTGTCAACGCCGCCAGCACTACGAGCGGTGGCGACAGCCTGCCGCTGGTCAGCCGCGACGCGCCGGGCGTCTACGCCTACCAGTCGCGCGAACAAGGCCAGCGCATCGCCGACAACCAGATGCAGGCGCTGGAAGCTGCGCGCGAAATCCACGTGGGCGCCGGCACCGTGCGCACGCTGGCGCCCGGCACCACGTTTACCCTCACCGGCCAGGCGCAAGCCGACCTGGCCGCCAGCGACGACGAGCGCAGCTTCCTCGTCATTCGCACCGTGCACCTGATGCATAACAATCTGAGCGCGGACATGAAAGCGGGCCTGATGCAGCGCCTGGGCCAGGGCCTGCTCGACCACCTGATCGGGGAAGAAGAAAGCACCAGCTTGCATGCGGTGGGCAAGGATATCGGCCAGCGTCCGCTGTACCGCAACCGCATCGACGCCATCCGCAGCAACATCCCTTACCGCAGCAGCGGCGCCGACGCCCATGGCCGGCTGCTGCATCCACGTCCCACCGTGCACGGCCAGCAGACGGCAATCGTGGTGGGCCCGTCCGGCGCGCCGATCCACACCGACCGCGATCACCGCATCAAGGTGCAGTTCCACTGGCAGCGCGGCGTGCAGAGCCACAGCCGTCTCCAGCATCCCGCACCCGACGGCCACACGGGCGCGCCGGGCGACGACCTGGCCGGCACCTGGGTACGCGTGGCCACGCCGATGGCGCCGGTGGCGGGCGCCAACTGGGGCAGCAGCGCCCTGCCCCGCGTGGGCCAGGAAGTGCTGATCGATTTCCTCGAAGGTAATATCGACCGCCCGGTCGTCCTCGGCACCGTGTATAACGGCCGCGGCCAGGCCGACGCCCAGCACAACCAGGTCAGCGCCGGCGCCGGCGTCGCGACCGGCAATGCGCCGGCATGGTTCCCCGGAGAGACCGGCGGCCACGCCCACCCGGCGGCCCTGTCCGGCATCAAGACGCAGGCCATGCAAACCAGCCAGGGCGGCAGCGGCGCCTACAACCAGCTCGTGTTCGACGACAGCCCCGGCCAGTCGCGCGTGGCCCTGCAACGCCACGCCACCGCGCACCACGGCACGGCCGAGCTGAACCTCGGCCACCTGCGCCACCAGAGCGACAACCAGCGCCTGCAAACGGCCGGCTTCGGCGCCGAACTGAAGACCGAATACAGCGTGGCGCTGCGGGCCGGCAAGGGTCTGCTGTTGTCGACCGATGCGCGCGGGAGCGCCACAGGCAACCAGATGGATGCCAGGGAGGCGATCGAGCAGATCGAACAAAGCGCGCAATTGCAAACCGACCTGGCGGAGATGGCGCAAAAGCACAGCGTGCTGACGGCCGGCGGCCAGGCCCCGGCCGGCGCCACCGCCACCCCGCTGCCCGCCATCGAGCAATTGCAGCAAAGTGCGAAGGTGCTGGCGGCAACCGAATCGGAAGCGCCGGCGTACAACGCGCCGCAGTTGCAGCTCAGTTCACCGGCCGGGATTGCGGTGACGACGCCGGTGAATGCGGTCTTCGGCGCGGGCGCCACCTCGAGTCTGACAGCCGGCCAGGACATCAATCTCGCCTCCCAGGGCAACAGCTATGCGGTAGTCAAGGACGGCATCAAACTCGTCACCTATGGCAAAGCGACCAACGCGCAAAAGCCGAACCAGGAAACCGGCATCAAGCTGCACGCGGCGACGGGCAAGGTGAGTAGCCAGAGTCAATCGGCAGAAACCAAGCTCACTTCCGACAAAGCATTGACGGTAAGTAGCGTAACCAAAAGCGTTAGCGTCAGTGGCAAGAAGTACGTGATGTTCACGGCGCAGGGTGCGCATCTGAAACTCGAAGGTGGCAATATCGAGTTGCATGGGCCCGGGAAGATTGAGTTCAAGGCGAGTTTGAAGGAGTTGACGGGGCCGGCAAGCGGCAGCGTGGCCGCGCCCGCGTTCAAGACGCGCGACTTGTACAACGAGGCCTTTGTGGTACGCGACGAAAAGACCGGAGAGATCATGAAGAACGTTCGCTACCGGCTGGAGTCGGCCAGTGGCGCGGTGCTCGAAGGCGTAACCGACGCCGAGGGCCGCACAAAACGTCTGTTCACCGCCAAGCCAGAACAGATCAACCTGTATTTACCAGATCACGACTAATTACCATGAGTTCAAACGCCACGTCCGACGCCACCACCGCCGAGCCGGCGCCAGCACGCAAGCCACATGCGTCCAGCGTGACCACGGTGCCTTCCGATACCTTCACCGATGCCAAGGTCACGCCCGGCGAGGGCGAGCTGGTGTACTGGCCTGAACAGAACGCATTTTTGGCGCTGTATCCATTCGAGTTCCTCGAATTGCATTTCGAGGCAGACGAACACAGTAAGAAAATCGCCGCCCTGCAGGAAGCCAACAAGAAAGTCACCGAGGCCGCCGTGGCCATGCGCGAGGCGCA
>JBEVMD010000202.1:0-7623 GCA_040508835.1 Duganella sp.
GTGATGCGCTGCGCCAGCTGGCGCACCGCGTTGTCCTGCAAATGCTCGTTGAGTTCGGGTTGGCCGAACAGCACGATCTGCAGCAGCTTGCGCTTTTCCGTTTCCAGGTTCGACAGCAGGCGCAGCGCTTCCAGGCTTTCCATCGGGATCGCCTGCGCTTCGTCCAGCAGCAGCAACACCTGCTTGTCCTGCTGCGCCAGCTCGATCAGGCGCTGCGTGATCGACTTCAGCAGCTGATGCTGGTCGACGTCGCGCGCGAGCGTCAGTTCCAGTTCCTCGGCCAGCGCCAGCATCAGCGTGCGCGGCTCCAGGAACGGGTTCGGAATGTACGCCGTGACGAACCCGTCGCCGATGGTGGCAATGAACTTGCGGCACAGCAGGGTCTTGCCGGTGCCGACCTCGCCCGTGATCTTGATGAAGCCTTCGCCGCTTTTGGCGGCCACCAGCAAGGTGTTCAACGCCTCCTGCGAATGCGGACTGGTGAAGAAATAGCTGGTGTCGGGCGTGATGTTGAACGGCGCCTCGCGCAGGCCGAAGTGTCGGGCGTACATATCAGCGCCGCTCGCCGCTGCGCTGCGGATCGAGGTCCTTGATGCGGCGGCTGCTGTCGAGCAGGTCGCGGTTCCAGTCCGACGACGATTCGATCACGGTCGGCTTGATCAGCACCACCAGCTCGCGCTTCTGGACTACCTCGCCCGTGGAACGGAACAGCGCGCCGACGACGGGCAAGCCGCCCACGCCAGGCACGCCCGAGCGGTCGGACGTGGTGGCCTGGCGCATCAGGCCGCCGATAGCCACAACCTGGCCGTTCTGGCCGCGCACGATGCTGTCCATCTCGGACGTGGACGACGACGCCAGTGGCAGCGACAGGCTGCCCAGCGCCACGCCCAGGTTGACCGCCTTGTTGACGGTGGACACCTGGCTCACCGACGGGTGCACGTGCAGGATGATGTTGCCCTGGTCGTCGATCTGCGGCGTCACGTCCAGCACCACGCCGGAAAAGAACGGCTGCAGCGTCACGCTGGGCGTGGTGACGCCCGTGCCGACGCCGGTGTTGCTGGTGGTGGTGCTCACGCCCGTGACGAAGAACTCGTCGGTACCGATCTTGAGCAGCGCCTTTTGATTGTTGAGGGTGGCAATGCGCGGGCTCGACAACACGTGCACCGTGCCCTGCCCTTCCAGGAACGAAATCAGTGCGGCGAAATTGCTGGTCTGGAAGGCCAGTCCGAACAGCGAGCCCACGGCGTCGCCGGCCGCGCCCAGCGCCGTGCCGGGCGTGGCGCTAATGCCGCCGTTGCTGACCGTCACCGCCGCGTTGTTGGCGCCGATCGGATTGAGGGTCGTGCCCGGCTGCACCAGCCCGGTCGAAATGCGGCTGTTGGCGCTGAGCTTGCCGAAGGCGGCCCAGTTGACGCCGCTCTGGAAGTTGCTGTTCAGTTCCACTTCCAGGATCTTCGCTTCCAGGATCACCTGGCGGTCCACGGACACCTGGGTGGCGCGCAGGTATTCGTCCACGTTGCGCAGCTCGTCGGGCATGGCGCGGATCACGATCACGCCCGACTGCGGGCTGATGGTCACGCTATGGCCCTCCTTGCCGACGTCGACAATCGCGTCCAGCGCCGTCTTGAGTTCCACCCAGAAGTCGCTGGCGGACGTGGTCTGGACGCTGGCCGCGTCGCGCTGCGAGGACGCATTGCGGCTGCTGTCGCCGTTGTTGCCGCCGTTGTTGTTGCCGGAATTGTCGTTATTGTTGTTGCCATTGTTGCTGCCGCCGCTGTTGCTGGTGCCCGCATTGGCCACCGACGTGGACGACACCCGCAGGCTGGACACGCCCTTGCGGCTCGACGTCAGGTAATTCACCTTGAACATCTTGGTCTGCATCGTCAGCGGGCGGATGTAGATGCGGGTGCCGTCGATCTTGTAATCGTAGCCGTACAGTTCGCGCACCGCCTCCAGCGCCTCGAACAGCGTCACGTCCTTGAGGTTGGCCGTGATGGTGCCGGTCACGTCGGGATTGATCAGCATGTTGTAGCGGGTGCCGGCCACGATGGAATTGTAGAACTGCTGCACCGGCACATTGTTGAACGACACATTGAAACGTTCTTCCAGCACCGCGCGCGCCTTCGGCAATTGCTCGGTCAGTTGCGACACGGGCGGCAGCAACGCGGCCGACACGGCGTCGGCCTGGCTCACGGCCGGCGCCCTGGCGCTGAGGGCCGCGTCGACTTCGGCGCCGATCTTGTTGTAGGTGTCGCGCTTGGGCGCGGTCTCGCAACCGCTCAAGGCCAGCGAGACGAACGAAGCGAGGACGGCGGTGGACAGTAACTTGTGCATGATCGTTGCTTTAATGTTGGGGTACAGCTTTGTTGTTCACGCCGGCATCGGGGAACAGTTTTAAAGTTTGCCGCGCGCGGCCGCGCTGCAGCACCACGTGGTCCTTGCCGACCTTGACCAGCGTGGCGCCGCCGATTTTTTCGCCCGGCCGCACGGCATGGCCGTCGATCACGGCCACTTGCCGGCCATGGTCGCCGGTCAGCACCGATTGCAGCTGCGGACCGCTGCGCACCGGCGCCGCGTCGGCCTGGCCCGGGCCGGCAATCCGCGCTTCGGGCGGCGGCCGGGTGGGATCGGCCAGGTCCTGCGCCGCAGCCATGCGGGGCGTGCAGGCCACCGCCAGCAGCAATGCTGGCAACAGTGCTGGCCACAACGCTGGCAACAGCGCTGGCCACAACGCCGGCATCAGCGCCGAGAGCCGAGCGGCAGGCGGGGAACGGAACGGGCGCAGGGAAAGCAGCGGGCGCATCATAAGGTCATCCATGTCTCATCGAGGCCCAGCGTGTACAGCGTGAGCGTCAGGCGCGCTTCGGGATACTGCTGCGCATCGAGCCGCGCCGCGCCCCAGAACAGCTGCACCGGCAGCGCTTCCAGCGCCTGCATGTACGCGATCATGTCGAGGTAGCCGCCCTGCAGCACGATTTCCACGCCGTGGCGGTACAGCAGCTCGCGCGGCTTTGCGGTGGCGACCGGCGCAACAGTCGCGGCGGCCTGGGCCGCGGCAGCGACCGCCGGCGCCGCTAACGCGGGCGCGGCGGCAGGCGCGGCGGCGGGAGGCCCGGCAGGCGTGGCGGCGGCGCCAGGCGTGCTAGCGGCGCCAAACGTGGCGGACGCGCCAGGCGCAGCCACCGCAGGTGTTGCCGCCATGGCAGCCGCCTGGTTCATGCCCGTGACGGGCAGGGTTTTCATGGCCACCAGTTTCAGTTTGCCGTTGCCGCGCAACAGCTGTTCCAGCAGCGGCGCGATTTTTTCCGGCGCCACCAGCCCTTTCTGCACGGCCAGCAGGTTCTTGCTGATGCGTTCGATCTCGATGCGCGCCGTATCGCGCTGCGCATGCGACGCGGCGTCGGGATCGACCACGAAGTTCTGCGCCTTGGCGGCGATTTCCATGTCGATGGCGTTGACCTGGTTTTGCTGCTGCTTCAGTTCCAGCAACAGCAGTTTTTGCCTGGCCAGCAACGGCTCCACCGCCACCGTGTAGACCAGGAACAGGATGGCGGCCGTGACCGCCAGGAACACGAGCGCCCGCTCGCGCAGGGTCATGGCGTCCAGTTTGGTGCTGAGCTTGAGCCAGTGTTGTTGCAGCTGCTTCATTTGGCAGCCCCTTCCGCCACCCGCGACTGCAGGTTGAATTCCACATACGGCGCCGCGGCGGACGCCCGCGCCGCGCCCTCGGGCGGCGCACCGACAGCCGCCGCCAGAGCTGGCACGGCCGGGACCGGCGCTGCGGCGGCGTCCGGACGCGCAATATCGAGGGTGGCGAACGTCTTGCCCTGCATGACGCGCTCGCCCTTCAGGCGCCCGATGTACTGCGGTATCAGGGTCGGCTGCATGGCGCGGCCCTGCACGCCGATGTCGGCGCCGGCGCCCGCGCCGGCGATCGTCACGCCGGTGAGCCACAGGCCGCTGACATTCTGGCGCGCCAGCGCGCGGAAGTATTCGGCGTAACCGGCCGTATTGCCCAGCGTGCCCTGCTCGAGGAACGCCTCGACCCGGTGCAGCGCGGCCACCTCGGCCTCGGCCTGCGCCACCTCGGCAGCCAGGGTCGGGCTTTTCGGACGCGGCGCAAACTCCTGGTTGGCTGCCACCAGGCGGCGTTCGCGGTCGGCCACCAGCAGCTTGCCGGCCGCTGCGCGCTGTTCCAGCTCGGCGACGCTGCGGCCTGCGTACCAGGTCAGCAGCAGCGCCCCCGCCACGATGACGGCCAGCGCCTCGGCCATCGGCAATGCCGTGAAAATCTTCTTCTGCTTGAGGAAGATGGGATTGAACAGGTTGATCTGCTGGCTCACAGCACCACCTCCTCGTGGCGCAGGGCTGCGCCCAGCGTCAGGAAGAAACGCTGTTGCTGCGCCACGTCCGCCAGCGCCGGCGACTGGCTCAGGTCGAACACGTCTTCCAGGCCCATGGCTTCGACCTTGGTGTACAGGTTGGCAGCCAGGTATTCGTGCAGGCCCGGCGCGCCGGTGGGCGCCAGCAGCAGCTTGTTGACGCTGACGTAGTTGAACTGGCGGTCGAAATGGTCAAGCGAGCGCTGCAGTTCCAGCGTGATCTTGTCGAAGCATTGCTGCTGCTTGTCGGTGTCGGGTTCCAGCAACTGGCCGATGGTGACGTCGATCCGGCGCGACAGGTAGAGCTCGCCCTTGAAGGTGATCGTCAGGAGGCCGCCGTCGCCGTCGAACGACAGCAGGGCCAGCCCGCGTCCTGCGGTCTCGAGCAATGCCGAGATGTTCCGCTGCGCCATTTCGGGAATATCGATCACCGTCAGTTCCAGCGCGGCCTCGGCAAACAGCGCCTGGCGCGCCTGGATCAGCGTATTGCGCGACGCAACGGCAAACATCGAATGGCCGCGCGCCGGGCCGTTGGCGTCCACGGGAATGTCGAGCACGTCGATGGTGGCGTCGTCCACATGAAAGTCCAGCATGTCCTTCAGGCGCCAGCGCACGGCGGTTTTCAGCTCGTCCTGCGGCACGTTGGGCGCTTCCACCGTCAGCATCTGGTATTCGCCGCCGCCCAGCATGGTGCCGAAACGGTAGTTCGCCGCTTTCAGGTCGCGCGCCGCCCGTTCCAGCGCTTCCGGCGAGCGGGCGGCGTCATGGGGATATAACGCCGACAGCGCCACCACGGCCCTGGCGCCGCCGTGGCGCTGGACGCGGGCGGCACATAGACCGTCGCGCTGAAAGGACACGGTAATCCAGCCATCCTTTTTTTTAGTTCGTGTAAAAAATCCCATGCCTGCGATCGTTTTGGTTATGTCGTTGATTATATTCAACTTACAGCACTTCTTTACCTGATTTGACATTCATGCCGCAAAAATACACATTTTTCCGTACAGCTTGTTTCTTTAAAGCTGCGTCTGGATCGTGCGCTGGATGTAGTCGGGACTGCTGGATGGCGCCGGACAGGCGGCGCCCGGCGTGCCGTTGCAGGCGGTCGACGTGATCGTATAATGACCGGCGGTAGGATCGGGGACCGACGTGGTGCTCAATCCTGCGGACCTCGCACCGCAGGACACCGTCACCGTAAAAGTCGATAGCGTGGTATCGCGCGGCAAGACAAATGTGGCCGCGCCAGGACAAGCCAGGCCCGCACCGCCATTTTGCAGCTGGCTGAACAACGCCCACTCCATGCCGGCCCTGGCCGCCTGGTAGGCGCGCGCGCCCAGTTCGTCCTGGGCGCTGGCGGTCTGCTGGGTGGTGGTCAGCGACACGGCGGCCACGCCGAGCCCGGCCAGCACCACCAGCAGGAAGATGGCCGTCACCAGCGCCACGCCGGACGACTTGCGGAGCATGCGGTTAGTCATGGCATATTGTTCACATGGATTTGATGGGTCAGCGTCACGGTCTCGATGCCGCCGTCCGGGCCGGCGCGCCCCAGCGCCAGCGTCAACGTCACCAGCGACGACTGGCGGTTGGCGTTGGTGGCAATCGGGAAATCGCACGCCACGACATTATTAGCCAGCAGCACGCCAGCGCTGGCGGCCGGCGTCGATGGGACGGCGCTGAAGGTCGGCGCGACCGAGCGCGTCAGGGTGCCAGTGGCGCCGGCGTTGCCCAGGCACCGGAAGATCACCGGCTTGCCCACCACCTGGAAGCGCTGGTCGGGCGAGCTGTTCGGCAGTTGCGGCGGGCTTTGCTGTGCCGGCGCTGCATAGGGATTGAGGGTGCTGGCCACGGCGTTGCCGCCGCCGAGGTCTGCGGCAGGCAGGCGGGTGTAGAAAAGCGTCGGCGCGCTGAAACTGGTGACGCGCGCCAGGTTGCCGCCAGTGTAGGCGTCGGCAGCCTGGAAACCGCTGCCCAGGTTGTAGATGGCGATGTAGTCCTGGCGTCCGGACCTGATTGCCGCGGCCGGCAAGTTGCCCACCACGGTGAACGACTGCGCGCTCGCATCGGTAAAGCTGAGCGGCGTCCCCGTGGCCGCATCGTCGTCCACCGACAGGTAGCGCCCTCCGCCCGACGTAGGGATGAATTCCAGGTACACGGCGCCATCGGCCGTGGACGTCACCCGCGCACTATTGGGCAACGACGCGCGCAGTTCGCGCGCCATGCGGCGCAGCGCCAGGTCGGCGACGTCAGTCATTTCCGCGCGGCCCGCGCTATCGACGTAGTTGCGCACCGGGCGGTTGATGAACAACACCATGGTGCCGGCAATCAGGGCGGTAATCACCATGGCCACGATCGCCTCCACCAGGGTGAAGCCGCGTTGCACCGCCAGCGGGTGTGGGCGTGGGCGTGAGCGGATCGTCGTCATGGCAGGTACGTGGGCGCATAGCGCGTGCGGTACCCATCGAGCCGCACGACATCGTTGGCGCCGCTGCCGTAGCTGGTGATAATCGTGATCTGCAGCGCGTTGAGCGCAGCGGCGCTGGACGTGACGGCCCCGGCGCCAGCGCCCAGCGGGTTTTGCGCATCCACGTAATTGAGCGTGACGGTGGAGCGGAACGGCGCCAGCGACGTATTGCCCGTCCGCGTACCGGCATTGTTGACGCCGAGCGCAACGCCGTTGATATCGCGGTCCACATTATCGACCGCAAACGTGGACTGCGCCGCGCCGATGGCGGTGGCGTACTGCGCGACATTGCCGTAGGGACGCGTGGCGCCGGCGGCACGCGCGGCCACCTGCATGGGAGCGCCGCTGCAACCGGCCTGGGAGGTGGCCGTGGCGGCCGTGGCGGCGCCAGGATCGCAAAACGTGAAGCGCGCCTGTTGCACTTCTTCCATCAGCGCTTCCGCTATCATCAGCGCCTGCTTGCGGCGCAGCGGGTCGGCGCTGTGGCTGGTGCTGAAGTTGATCACGCCGATGACGCCGGCAGCGGCCACGCCCATGATCACCATGAACAGGATCAGCTCGATGATGGTGACGCCGCGCGGCCGGCGCTGAGTGGTGACCTCGCGCAGCCGGCGCTCAATGGTGACCTCGCGCAGCCGGCGCTCAATGGTAACCTCGCGCGGCCGGCGATGAATGGCGACGCCGTGCGCCGGGCGCTTAAAAGACATAGCCGGTCTCCGCTTCCACGTTCAGGGTGGCGACCTGGCTGCCGCTGCTGATGTTGAGGCTTAGCCGGGTAAAGCT
>JBEVMD010000207.1:0-8702 GCA_040508835.1 Duganella sp.
CCACCGCGAGCGGATACGTGCTCGCCACGCCGGTGGCAGCGCGGCGCGGCAGCGGCCCGGCCACCGTCCAGCCGATATGGCCCGCCGCGTCGCCGGCCACCATGTTCTGCGCCGGGATGCCCAGCGTGGGGGCCAGCGCCAGCGCCTGGTCCACGGTGTCCACCCATTCCAGTTCGTGCGCGCGGACGTTGACGGCGCCCGGCAGGTGCGCCGCCCAGCGCACCGCGTAGCTGCGGCCCGGCGCCTCGCGGATGGGACCCAGCGACGTCTCGCGCACGACCAGCACCTGCGCCGGCGCGCCTTTTACCAGGATGGTCTCGCGGTGCTGTACCGGCGTCTCCCAGCCGGCGTGGGTGCGCACCTGGCCCGCGTGCGCCGGGTCGGTATCGAGCGCGATCAGGTCCAGGTAATCGCCGTAGCTGTTGGTAAAACCCCAGGCCACGTGGCCGTTGCTGCCCACCACCACCACCGGCGCGCCGGGCAGCGTGACGCCCACCACGCGGCGCTGGCCGCCATGCCCGTCCGGGAACTGCAGCGCGGCGCGGTACCAGATGGCGGGCAGCTGCAACCCAAGGTGCATGTCGTCGGCCACGATGGCGGCGCCGGTGTCGCTGCGGCGGCCGGCCACCGCCCAGTTGTTGCTGCCCACCGTGTTGAGGAATTCGGCCGCCGCCAGGCGCGCGGGCGGCGCCGAACCGGCGTCGCGGGCCTGGCCCCACCACGCGGGCGCGGTGGCGGGAATCGGCGCCTCGGGGGCGTCGATGGCGTCGGCGTCGAGCGGCGCATCCCAGGCCGTGAATTCGGGCGCAAGGAATGCGCGCTGCGCCGCCGTCGCGTGGTCGCGCAGCCAGCCGCGCGACAGCTCGCGCGGCAGCTGGTTGCCCTGCAGGTCGAAGTACATGGCCCAGATCACCAGCAGCGAATCGGCCGGGGTCCAGGCGCGCGGCGCAGCGCCCGTGAGCGCATATTCGAATGGCCGCGCGCGCAAGCCACCCAGGCCCGCGTTGACGCCCGCCGCGTAACGCTCCATCAGCCGCCGGTCCGCCGCCGGCAAGGCCTGCACGGCCAGGTCGGCGCGGGCGCGCAGGCGGTGAAAACGGTGCGCGCGGTCGGCGGGCACGGCGCGCTCGCCAAACAGTTCGGACAACTCGCCGGCCGACACGCGGCGCAGCAGGTCCATCTGGAAGTAGCGCTCCTGCGCGTGCACGAATCCCGTGGCGTACGCCACGTCGAGGCGGCTGCCGCCGCTGATCGACGGTACGCCGTGTTCGTCGCGCGCCACGCTGACCGTGGTCTCCAGGCCCGGCGTGCGCAGGGTGCCGTCAAGCGTGGCAAGGCTGGCGCGCAGGTACAGCCAGGCGCCCGCCAGCGTGAGCGCCAGTGTGAGCGCCAGCGCGGCGGCGACGGCCAGCAATGCCCGTCCGGACCACACCAGCCACCTGCGTTTTTGCATATCGTCCCCGTGTTCGTCGCGCTTCAATAATCGTTTGTGCGGCCAGTGTGCCAGAGAGCGCGGCAGCGGGCAATGCGCCCCGCGCGTTCCAAAAGTGCACCATGCGATCGCCGTCGGTGATACAGTCGCACTGAATCCGACTACGCGGCCCCGCGCCGTCTTTCGCCATGCTAGCTGCGCCCATCCCTGCCGACGACCATGACCGCCTCGCCGCGCTGCGCGCGCTGCTGATCCTCGATACCCCGCCGGAAGAACGCTACGACAGGATCGTGCGCTTCGCCGCCGAGCAGTTCGACGTTCCCATCGCGCTGGTGTCGCTCCTCGACCAGGACCGCCAGTGGTTCAAGGCGCGCGTGGGACTGAACGTGTGCGAGACGGGGCGCGACGTGTCGTTCTGCGGCCACGCCATCCTGCAGCCCGAAATTTTCGTGATTCCCGACGCGCGCCGCGATGAACGCTTTGCCGACAACCCCCTTGTCACCGGCGAACCCGAAGTGGTTTTTTACGCCGGCGCGCCGTTCACGGAACCCACGGGCCACACCATCGGCACCCTGTGCCTGATCGACCACCGACCGCGCACGCTCGACGCCACCGAACTGGCGATACTGGCCAGCCTGCGCGACCTGCTGCAGGAAGAACTGACGGGAGGACCATCCGATGCCTGACACGCCCCGCAAACCGTTGAACATGCTGCTGGTGGAAGAGCAGCCGCTGCTGCGCAAGACCGTCTCGATGACGGCGCGCTCGCTGGGCATGGGCACCGTGCACGAAGCGGCAACGGCCGAAGCGGCCGAAAAAATGCTGCGCGAACGCTCGTTCGAAGGCGCGGTGATCTCGCTCGAATGCGGCGCCTTCGGCGGCGCCGAACATAATTTCACGCTGCTGGACCGCGTGCGCGGCGGCATGTCGGCCAGCAGCCCGAAGATACCGATCGCCGTGCTGGTGGACCGGCCCACGCCGCAGCTGCTGCACGAGCTGCGCTCGCGCGACGTGAGCCGCGTGATCGTCAAGCCGTTCCGCGCCAAGGTATTGCTCGATACCTTTGCCAGCTTCGCCTGAAGCCGGCCACGGGACTACGTTCAATAAATCTCGCGCGCCACTTCGCGCACGTACCGCAACAGCAGCTCCGCGCCCGGCGACATCAGGTGCCCGTCGACCATGATGATGCCGTAGGCGTCCATCCGGCACGGCAGCTCGATCGGCAGGATGCTGAGCACACCGAGCGACTCGTAGTACTGCCCCACCGCCACCGGCATCACGTTCAGGGCGTCGGTCTGCTGCAGCAAAGGTTTGATCATCAGCACGGCCGTGGTGTCGATCACGTTGACCGGCACTTCCAGCCCCGCGCGGCGGAACATCAATTCGCAGCGCGCACGCAGGATACTGCCCTGCGGCGGCAGGATCCATGGCTGGCCAGAGATATCGCGCAGCTGCAAATTGCGCGCCTTGAGCAGCGGGTGGCCGGGCCGCACCACCGCGCACGCCGGCTCGTCGCCCAGCTCCTCGTAGCTGAGACCCTGGGCGCTTTGCCGTTCCGGAATGCGGCCGATCATGAAATCGAGCCGGCCCCTCTGCAGCTGCTCGAGCAGCACGTTGGACTGCTCCATTTCCACGCCCACGCGCAGGCGCGGGGCGGCCTGCTTGGTGCGCGTGATCGCCTGCGGCAGCAGCGCGATCCCCGGCGTCATGATGGTGCCGATGTCCACCTGCCCGGTCAGCCCCGCCTTGATGGCCACGATATCCTCGTGCGCCAGCGACAGGCTGGTGAGCGCCATGCGGGCGTGCCGGATCATGGTCTCGCCGTAGATGGTGGGCTCCATGCCGCGCGGCAGGCGGTCGAACAGCTGCACGCTCAGCATCTCCTCCAAGTCCTTGAGCTGCTTGGACGCGGCGGGCTGCGTCATGTGCAGTTCTTCGGACGCGCGGTGGATGTTGCGCTGCTCGTCGAGGGCGATCAGCAGCAGCAGCTGACGCGTTTTCAGGCGCGCGCGCAAGAACCAGTTGGGGTTAGTTTCCATAAGAAAATGATATCACAATCGATATAGGTCCTGGCCCGATATCGACTGTTCTAGTATCACTTATTTTCCGCGCGCTCAGGGCTTGCACGCGGCGCTCGGATTGGCGGCAGGGCCGGCCGAGGTCTGCTTGATGAACGGGATGGTGCCGTCAGCGTTGTAGGTGAACTCCTCCACCGCCACCGACCGCCGGTACTCGCCGCCGCCGGGCAGCTTGTCGTTGTGGTATACGATGTACGACTTGCCGTTAAATTCGATGAACGCGTGGTGGATGGTTTTCACGACCTTGTTCTTCGCCATGATCACGCCACGGTACGTCCACGGACCGGTGGGGCTCGGGCCCGTCATATACGCGGTTTCTTCCGGAAACTCGCGCGAGTACGACAGGTAGTACACGCCGTTACGCTTGTGCAGATAAGGCGCCTCCGTAAAACGGTCCATGCCCACGGTGACGATCGGGCCGTCGAGCTCCATCATGTTCTTTTTCAGCTTGGCGAATTTCAGCACCGTGTTACCCCAGTAGAGGTAAGCCTGGCCGTCGTCATCGATGAACACGCCGGGGTCGATATCGTCCCACGCAATCGGCGATTCCTTCGTCATGTCGTTGGTGACCAGCGCGGAGCCGCGCACGTCCACGAACGGGCCTTCCGGCTTGTCCGACACGGCCACGCCGATGGCGCGGCCGGGAATGGTGGCGTGATCGACGGTGGAGTAAAAGTAGTATTTGCCATCGCGCTTGGTGATGTCGGCAGCCCAGGCATCCACCTTGCCGATGGCCCATTTGAAGGCGGACGGCTTGAGCGGCACGCCACGGTCGGTCCAGTTTTTCATGTCGCAACTGGAGTACATGCGCCACTCTTTCATGACGTAGTCCTTGTCCTTGGGCGTGGCTTCATCGCGGCCCACGTACAGGTACGCCACGCCGTCTTCCACGAAGGCCGCCGGATCGGCGGTAAAAATCTTGGGGAACAGCGGATTGGCGGCTTGCGCCACGGTGCCGCCGGTGGCGACGGCAAACGCGATCCCCGCCGCGACGATGGAGGCCATGTTTTTCAGTTTGATGTGCACTTCGCTCTCCGTTATAGGATTTATTGTGTGATGCTTTTTTTGCTGCGCGCCGCCGATGGCGCCCGCCAGCATGGCGTTGGCAACCAGCGTATTGAGGTCCCGATACTAAGCGGTCGCTGCATATCTATCCAATCACATTTTGTCATTGTTCGATACCGAATCGGGTATTACGATGACAACGGCGCCCTTAACAGTCGCACACCATACAATCCGCCGGCAACCGAGCCGGGACGGGCCGTGAATTTCACCACCAGCTTGCCGTTCGCTGCCGCCACCAGCGCCGGCGGCAAGCGATAATCGACGCTATAGAATTCCTGGCCGGTGCCGGCGCCGGCATCGAGCGTCACCTGGGCCAGCAGCTGGCCGTTGATCTGGATATCGAACTGGCGCCCGGCGTCGCCTTTCGCGTACGTCAGGCGCAGCACGCGCGCTTCGCCCTTTTTGTCGTTGAGGTCATAGCTGAACCATCCGGTCGCATGGCGCCAGTGCCTGCCCTGGTTGATGCCGGACTCGCCGCCTTCGGCCTTGAAGAAGTGGTCGGACTCCGGTTGCTGCTCGCCCGGCGCCACCTGGTCGATGGTGACGGCGTTGAGCGCCAGGCGCTCCTTTTCATCGTCCGCCGCCCTGGCCTGCAAGGCCTTCAGGTTTTCGGGCGTCGAATACGGCCAGTAGATCATGTAACGCGAATCGTGCAGGCGGAAGAACGGGATGAAGGTGACGTTGCCCACGTCCTTCCCCTGCACCAGGCCCGGCGCCGTAAACGTGAGCGGGCGGCCCGGCACCGGCTTGAAGCGATTCATGAAGTCCTTGGTGTCGCTCACCAGCGTGGGCGCCGACTCCAGCGGGCATACGGGACCGGACGCAATATGACCCATGCGCGAGTCGTCGGACAGGAAGTTGAGCTTTTCGTTGGCGATGGGCGCCGTCCTGGCAGCCAAAACGATCGGGCCATGCAGCACCGCGTAGTAGTTTGATCGATCGGGCATCTGCTCCAGCCACGTCGTCATCGGCAGCTTTACTTCGACCTTGTCGCCGGTTTTCCAACGGCGGTCGATGGTCACGTAGCTGTCCGCGCCCGCCCTCGCAGCAACCGTCTTGCCGTTGACGGCCAGCGTCATGGCACCGGGCTTGACCCACGACGGATAGCGGATCTTCATGGTGAACCTGCCGCTGCCGGTTACCACGATGCTGCTGCTGTCCTGGTCCGGGAACTGGTTCGTTTGCGTGATGGTGATGTCTTTCGCTTTCCACTTGAGGGTGGAAGGGATGAACAGGTTCACATACAGCGCATTGTCGCCCTGGGCGTAAATGAACTCACCGTACTTGGCATGGCTCTCGATGCCGGAGCCCACGCAGCACCACATGCCCTGGTCCACCTGCGAGTACACGCGGTAGTGGTTGGGCCGCATGGGCGTGAAGTACACGAAGCCGCCCGTATCGGGGCGCTGGGACGACAGGATATGGTTGTAGAGCGCGCGCTCGTAGTAGTCGGTATAGCTGCCCCTGGCGTCGCCCAGGAACAGCATCTCCGTCAGCTTGAGCATATTGTAGGTATTGCAGGTCTCGGGGCCTTCCACCTCGTCGACCATGGGTGTGAAGTCGCCGGAATCGTGGAAGTGCTCCTTGACGCTGTTGCCGCCGATGGCCACCGTGCGATGGTCGATCACCGTCTGCCAGAAGAACCGGGCGGCCTGCTGCCAGTCCCGCCGTCCGGTCATGTCGCCGATACGTTTAAAGCCGATCACCTTGGGAATCTGCGTGTTGGCGTGCAGGCCGGTGAGCTTGTCCTGCTGTTCTTCGAGTGGGCGCAGGATGGCCTGGTGCGAGAAGCGCACCGCCAGATCCATATATTTTTTCTGCCCCGTCATCTCCGCCACGTCGGCCAGCACCTCGTTCATGCCGCCGTGCTCCGCGCGCAGCATGTCCTGCATCTGCGCCTCGGTCATGTGCGAGCTCAGTTCGACCGCCCAGTCGGACATCGCGATCAGCATCGCGCGCGCATCCTCGTTGCCCGCATACTTGTAGGCGTCGCGCAGGCCCGCGTACACCTTGTGCAAGTTGTACCACGGGACCCACTTGCCGTTGACCGAGAAGCTATCGGCATGCATTTCACCGCGTGCGATGGCCTGCCACACGGCGCTGCCTTCGGGGATGCCGCCAATATAGCCGTTGCCATTCCTGTCCTGGCAGCGCTTGAGTTCCGCCACAAAATAATCGAGGCGCTGTTTCACTTCCATGTCGCCGGTGGACGCGTACATCAGCGCCAGCGCGGACAGGTAATGGCCGCCCATGTGGCCATCGAGGCCGCTCGATTCCCAGTTGCCGTAGGTCGGCTTTTTCAGCGGCAGGCCCGCCTCGCGCAGGAATGGCGCCAGCAGCCGGTCCGGCTCCATCGCCATCATGTAATGCAGGTCGGTTTGCTGCGCTTCCAGGAACGGGCTGGCGCCCAGCCGCACATCCTGCAGCGGAAACAGTTTTAACGGCGCGGCGCCGGCCGCGCAGGCCGCCGCCATCAGGCCGGCGGCAAAAATCCATCGGGCAGGCCGTTTCATTTCGCTGGCAGCTGCACGCTGCGGTAGTTGTTCAGGTCCGCCTGGTCCACCGCCGGCCAGCCATCCTTGTCCCATTTCATCGGCATGATCTTGAGCTTTTGAAGGTAGTTGTCGGCGGTTTCGTACGCGTGCAGCACCAGGTAGTCCTTGCCGTCCATGGTGTAGGCGCTGTTGTGGCCCAGGCCTTTCCAGTCCTTGTCGCCGGCGATCAGCAGCGAACCGCCGCCCTTGACCATGTCCACCCCCTGCTTGTCCAGGTACGGGCCCTTGACCGACTTCGAACGGCCCATCACCACATGATAGGTGCTGTCGGCCTTTTTGCAGCACAGGCCGAAGGAGGCGAATAAATAGTAATAACCGTTCTTTTTGAAGATGTACGGCGCCTCGATTTCCGCCGGCCCGGCACTCTCGCCGGCGACCTTGTCGCTGCGCGGGCGGGCGGCAATCGCATGCCACTCCTGCGGTTCGGCCAGGCCGGTCCAGGCGTCGTTGAGCTTCACCAGTTTGAGGCCGCTCCAGAAGGAGCCGAACGACAGCCAGCCCACGCCGTTTTCATCCTCGATCACGTTCGGGTCGATGGCATTCCAGTCGTCGCGCACGGGCACCGATTGCAGCACCATGCCCTGGTCTTCCCAGCGGTAGTCGGGCGAGCGCGGATCGAGCGTCTTGTTGACGGTAACGCCCATGCCGGACGTGTTCTTGCCGAAGCCGGAGACGGAATAATATAAATAGTATTTGCCGTTGTGGTGCTGGATGTCCGGCGCCCAGATATGGTCGTCGAACGTGGGCGCGGCCCGTTTGGCCCACGTGGGCTGGCCGGCAAACACGCGCCCTTCGGGCTTCCAGTTCTTCATGTCCTTCGAACTGTAGAAGGTGATGCCGGGGCCGGTGGAGAAGACGTAATAGGTATCGCCCTCCTTGGCCATGACGGGGTCGTGGACGCTGACTTCCTTTGCGGTGGCAGCAGCCAGCACCGCTGTCGACAACATGATTGCGCTGATAAGAGACTTCATTGAATACCTTTTGCATTAAATCCTTCATCCCCGCGCAGGCGGGGAGCCAATGTCATGGCAAGCATGCAGATTGGGTTCCCGCCCGCGCGGGAACGACGGCATTTCGGTTAGCTGCCAGTCCTGGCGCCCCGGATCGACATGCGATCCACGGGCTGCGCGATGCGATTGCCGCCGTCGCGCGTTCACGTGCCCGTCACAGCGCCCGTTACCGCGCCGCTGGCGGCAAAGGTGTACGGGTCCGCCACGTCGGGCACCGGGACCTTACTCCACCGCCACCACGATTACCGCCTTGGCCGGAATCTTGATGGTCAGCTTGCCGTCGGCGCCCGCGCTGGCGGAAAACGGCACCGGCTTGATCGCGTCCGGCGCCTGGAAGGTGTTGTGCGCATCGGGCGCGGCGGCCGTCAGCAGGCGGCCCTTCACCGACTTGATCGCCTGGCCCGGCACGTCCACGGCCACTTCCGCATCCTTGTTCGGATTGGTGTTGACCAGCGCCAGATACAGCTTGCCGTCCTTGGCGCGCGCGGCGGACGCGCTGATCTCGGGAATGCTGCTGCCGTTGTACGAATACTGCGGATTGTCCTTGAGGGTAATCGGCAGC
>JBEVMD010000221.1:0-15709 GCA_040508835.1 Duganella sp.
CCAGGTGCTGGTACAGGCGGTGCCAGTCAAACGCCACGCCCTTCACCCACATGCCGAGGAACTGGCGCACCTTGCCCCTGGCCAGCCACAGCGACATGGTCGCTTGCAGCTCTTCGTCATGGACATAGGCGCCCAGCGCCTCGCGGCTGCGGCCTACCTGCCCGTGCGTATAGCCGGCCGCCCCCTCTTCGCCGTCGAGGAAGCTGCGCAATCCCTGCTGCAGCGCCTCGCGCGTGTCCACCGCCAGCGCCAGCCGCTCGTCCATCGCGTCGCGCCCGACCTGCAGGGTATAGGCCAGCGCCGCGAGATTCACGCCCGGTTCGCGGCCGATAAACTCGAGCAGGTCACGGGCGTAGCGGCGCAGCGCTGCCGGGGTTTTCGCCGACAGCGGCACCAGCAGCGGAACGCCCGGCGCGACGCCATCGGGTGCCACCCGCGTATATTCCTCCAGCACGACATGCGCGTTGACGCCGCCGAACCCGAACGAGCTGACGCCGGCGCGGCGTGGCAGCGGCACGCCGTCGGCGCCGGTCGCCGGCGTCCAGGGCTGCGCCGCCTGGGGAATATGGAAGCGGGTTCCCGCCAGGTCGATATGGGGATTGATTGCGGCGCTGTGCAGGCTGGGCGCGATGCGCTGGTGCCGCAACTGCAGCAGCACCTTGATCACGCCCGCCACGCCTGCCGCCAGTTCCAGGTGGCCGATATTGGTCTTGACGGAAGCGATGGCGCACGGCGCAGCCGTATCCCCGTGCCGCGCGCCGAAGGCGGACTTGATGCCGTTGATCTCGATCGGATCGCCCAGCGGCGTGCCGGTGCCGTGCGCCTCCAGGTACGAGGCCGTGTCCATGTCGAGTCCTGCGCGCTGCCAGGCTTTGACGATCACCTGCGCCTGCGACGTGGAATTGGGCGACGTCAGGGAGTTGGCGCGGCCGCCGTGGTTCTCGGCGCTGCCGCGGATCACGCCATAAATATGGTCGCCGTCGGCTTCGGCCGCAGCGAGCTTTTTCAGGAACAGCATGCCCACGCCCTCGCCGCGCACATAACCGTTGGCGGCGCTGGCAAAGGTCTTGCAGCGGCCATCCTGCGCCAGCATTCCCGCCTTGTTAAAACTGATGTGCAGCTCGGGCGCGACGATCGTATTGACGCCGCCCACGATGGCCTGCTCGCAGTCGCCCGCCTGCATCGCCAGCACCGCGCGGTGGATCGCCACCAGCGACGACGAGCAGGCGGTTTCTATCGGCTCGCTCGGGCCGGTCACGTTGAGCAGGTAGCTCATGCGATTGGGTCCGACCGACGGCACGACGCCGGTGGCGCTGAAGCCCTCGATGGGCAGTCCGGCGCGCGCCAGCACGCTGTCGTAACCGGTGCTGGCGGTACCGATGAAGATGCCGGTGGCCGAACCGGCCAGGCCGGACGGCGCATATCCCGCATCCTCGATTGCCTGCCACGCGTGCGTCATCAGGAGCCGCTGCTGCGGGTCCATCGTCAAGGCCTCGCGCGGCGAGACGCCGAAAAACAGCGGATCGAAGGCGTCGACGCCGTCGATAAAGCCGCCCCATTTGACATTGGACGCATTGGGCTGTTCCGCAGGGTCGGCGTAGATCGCTTCCCAGTCCCAGCGCTGGCGCGGGATCTCGCCGATGCAATCCCTGCCTTCCTCCAGGTTGCGCCAGAACGCCGCCAGGTCGGGCGCCATGGGAAAACTGCCGCTCATGCCCACGATGGCGATCGGCTCCGCGCCAGCCACGGCACCGGGCGCAGGCGCGGACCACGGCAAGGCGTCGGCTGCCGCAGCTCCCGCTGCCGGCGCTGCCGGCGCTGCCTGCATGGGCGCGCGCGCTGCAAACGCCTGCGGATGGTGCGCCACCAGGTAACCGGCAATGCCGGCGATGGTGGGGTAATCGAAGAACAGCGCCGGTGACAGTTCGATGCCGTAGCGCTCGCCGATGCGGTTGGCCAGGCCCGTGTACGCAATGGAATCGAAGCCGTACTCGCTCAACTGGGTGCGGAGATCGAGGTCGCTGGCGTCGAGCTTGAGCAGCGCCGCCGCCATGGCCACCAGCGCCTCCTCCAGCTGGTCGGCTGCCGGCGCCCCGCCGTCGGTCGCGTCCCGTTTTACCTCCGGCACGGGCGGCACCGGCGGCGCCGGTGCAAGCAGCCGCTGACGCATCTGCGCCAGCTGCCCTGCCATCACCAGCACCTGGGAGTGGCCGCAGGCCAGCGCCCGGTAAAATGCATCGATGCCGGCGCGGGTGCGCAGCGGGTGCATGCCCGTGCGCTGCGCCAGCATCTGCGCCGTGGCGGCGTCGATCTTCATGCCGCCGTCCAGCCATAGCGGCCAGTCGATGGACACGGTCACGCCGTGCCGTCCTGCCACGCGGGCCGCATACTGGTCCATGAAGCCGTTGGCGGCGGCGTAGTCGGCTTGCCCCGCATTGCCCAGCGCCCCGGCAATCGACGAGAACAGCACGAACAGGTCGAGCGGCCTGCCGCGCGTAGCCTGGTGCAAGTGCACCGCGCCCTCCACCTTGGGCGCCAGCACGCCGGCGATATGGGCGCTGTCCTTGCGCACGATGTAATCGTCGCGCACCTGGCCGGCGCAATGCAGGATGCCGTTCAAGCCGCCGTGACGCCGATGGATGTCGTCCACCAGCGCGGCCACCGCATCGGGGTCGCCCAGGTCCAGCACCCGATAGTCGATGGCCGCGCCGTCGCGACGCAGGCCGTCGAGCGACGCATCGCTACGGGGCGCGCGGCCGGTCAGCACCAGCGTCACCCGGTGCAGGCGCGCGCCGATCTCGCGTGCGAAGATCTGTCCCAGGGCGCCGGCGCCGCCGGTGATCAGGTACACGCCGCCCTCCTTCCACGGCGGATCGGTTACTGCGTTCGCCGGCAACGCCATATCGACCAGGGCGCCCGTCATGCGCCGGCCTTCGCGCCAGCGCAGCAGCGTGGCGTCGGGCCGTGCGGCGCAGGCCAGTACGCGCTCGTGCGCCGTGACGGCGGAGACGCCGTCCTCCAGGCGCAGCACCTGCACCACGAGCTGCGGATGCTCCAGGTGCGCGGTGCGCAGCATGCCGGACAGGCCGGCAAACAGCGCGCCGTCGCCGTCGTCGGGCGTGAGTAGCTGCAGCAGTTGCCGTCCCGGGAGGGCGGCGGCCTGCCGCATGGCGTCGCGCAAGGCCTCGAACGTCGTCAGTGCGGCGTGACGGTAGCGTTCAGTCACCGGCGCGCCGGGTGCACACGCGTCGAGGACCGTGACGCCGTACTGACCGGCCAGCGCCGCCAATCCGGTGGACAGCCGCGCGTCGTCGAAGCCTGCCAGGCAGACACGGTGGCGATCCCACGGGACCGGCGGCGTAGCCTGTGACTCCACGTCTTCATGCCAGCCGGGCGTCAGCATGAGCAGCCCGACATCCTCCGGCGCGGCCCCACTCATGGTGCGCAGCGACAGCCCGCGCAGCGCGGCAAATACCACGCCATGATCGTCGCACAGGTCGATATCGAAGGGCCGCGCCATCGCGCCGCCCACAAGCCCGGTGCCGGACGCCGGCCGCACCCACGCCCAGAGCGACAAGGGCAGTGCCGATAACTGCCCAGGAACGAGCAGCCGGTCCAGCGCAAACGGCACCGGCGGTTCGCACTCGCCCGCCGCGCGCGCGGCCAGGCAGGCTTGCAGCGCGCCGTCCATCAGCCCCGGATGCAGCACGTAGCCCGCGTTGTCGTTCACGGCCACCCGCGCCAGCACCTCGCCGTCCACGCCGCAATACAGCTCGGCGATGGTGCGGTGGCCGGGGCCATAGTCGATGCCCATGGCGTCGAACATCGCGTAATGCGCTTCGACGCCGCGCTTGCCGTCGCGCAGTCGCGCATGCACGCCCGCCAGGTCCACCGGCGGCAAAGCCTGCGTCAACGGCGCGGCCTTGCCCTGGCCATGCACCGTTACATCGTCCTGCGTCTGCGAGGTCACCGTCCACGCGAACGCCGCGCCGTCGGCGCGCACCTCCAGCTGCACCTGCACCGGCGCATCGCGCACCACGACAGGCCGCGACCAGACGACTGCGGACAGCTGCACGCCGCCAGCGGCAAGGTCCGGCGCCGCGCGCGTTACCGCCTCGCGCGCCATTTCCAGGTAGGCTACGCCCGGCAGCAACTTGTCGCCCCGGACCCGGTGATCGTTCAGAAAAAATTCGGCGCCGTCGAACGTGGCTTGGTAGCGCGCGCCGTCGATGGTCGAGACGTTGGCGTGCACCAGCGGATGCAACGGCTTCGCGCCGGCGGCTGACGGAGCATCCGTGCGGCCTTCGTCGAACCAGTAGCGCTTGCGCGTGAATGCATAGCCGGGCAGCGCGAGCTTGCGGGGCACGCCCGCCGGATAATACGGGGTCCAGTCGGGTATCGCCACGCCGGTCACCCACAACCGGGCCAGCACGGTGTGATCGCGCTGCTGCAGGCAGGCTGCCAGCGTGGCCAGGGTGTGCGGATCGGCGCCCAGCTTGTCGGCGGCAGCGCGGCTTTGGCGGATGTTGCCGTGCACGGCGCGCCCGTCCGTGCGGCCGCCGGCAAAGGCCACCAGGATGCTGCGCAGCGTCTCGACATCGGCCGCCTCGAAGGCCAGCCGCTCTTCCATCGGCTCGCGCCGTTGCAGGCTGTAGGCCAGCGCTTCCAGGGAACATGGCCGGTCCCCCGTGACGACGTGGTCCGCCAGCGCCGTCGCGTACCGCGCCAGGCTGTCCGCATTCCTGGCCGAGAGCACGAACAGCAACGGCGCGCCGTCATGGGCGCAAGGTACTTGCGCTGCCGGCGCGGCAACTTCCTCGAGCAGCACGTGCGCATTGACGCCGCCGAAACCGAAGCTGCTCACCCCTGCCCGGCGCACGCCGTCGGCGCCCGGCACCCAGTCGCGGGCCTGGTCCAGGAAGTAGAACGGCGAGCCTTCGAGCCTGATGCGCGGATTGGCCTTGCGGAAGTGCAGCAGCGGCGGCAGGTGGCGGTGCTTCATCGCCAGCAGCACCTTGATGATGCCGGCGATGCCGGCAGCCGCCTCCAGGTGACCGATGCTGGTCTTGACGCTGCCGATGGCGCACGACTGCGGCGGCAGCGCGATACCGTGCGCCCTGGCCTGGCTGGCGTACGCGCGGATCAGCGCATTCATTTCGATCGGATCGCCCTTCGGGGTGCCGGTGCCGTGCGCTTCGACGTACTGCACCGCGGCCGGCGACAGGCGCGCGTCGCGCAGCGCCAGCTCCACGCAGCGCGCCTGGGCAAACGGATTGGGCGAGGTCACGGTGGCTACCTTGCCGCCATGGTTGACGGCCACGCCCTTGACCAGGCCGTGGATCCGGTCGCCGTCGCGCACCGCATCGCGCAGGGGCTTGAGCATGATCAGGCCAGCGCCCTCGCCGCGCACATAGCCGTCCGCGCCCTCGTCGAACGAGCGGCATACGCCATGCGGCGACAGCATGCCGGCCTTGGAGAACGAAATAAAATGCGTGGGGTTGAGCAGCACGCTCACGCCGCCCACGAGCGCCGCGCTGCAATCGCCCCGGCGCAGTGCATGCACCGCCTGCTCCAGCGCTACCAGGGAGCTGGAACAGGCGGTGTCGATCGGGATGCTGGGGCCGCGCAGGTCGAATTCGTACGAGATGCGGTTGGGGATCAGCGTCGTGTGCACGCCGGTGGACATGTGCGCCTCAATGTGGGCGGGCGCGCGCTCGACCTGCAGCTTGTAGTCGAAATTGCACACGCCCAGGTACACGCCGGTATCGCTGCCGCGCAGCGCGGACGGCGCATAGCCCGCGTCCTCCAGGCACGACCACGCCAGCTCCAGCATGATGCGCTGCTGCGGATCCATCAGCTCCGCTTCGCGCGGCGAAATCCTGAACAGCGCAGCGTCGAACTGGTCGATGTCGGCAATGAAGCCGCCCCACTTGCTGACGGTCTTGTTGTCGTCCTCGCGCCGGATCGAATAATGGTCGCGCCAGTTCCAGCGGTCGGCCGGAATTTCGGCCACGCTGAAGACGCCGTCGCGCTGCGTGCGCCAGTAGGCTTGGTAGTCGCGCGCGCCGGGAAAGCGGCAGGCCATGCCGATGATGGCGATATCGTCGGGCGCGGGTCGGTCGGAATGGTCGATGGGGGCGGACACGATGACTCCTGGAGTACAACCAAGGGAAAAAGTCGAAGCGGTGCGGTCAGACGGGGCGCAGTTCGTCGAGGTCGAAATAGCCCTGGTAGCCGTTCAGATACACGGCGGGACGGTGCTGGAACAGCAGCACCGCTTCGGTACGGGTTTCCAGCGTGGCGCCGGCGATGATGGAAGACTGCACGCGCGTACCCACCGGATGCAGCAGGTTCCAGTTGCGCACCCGTTCCTGGGCGGTGGTCATTGCCGGTGGCGCGACTGGCGGCGCCGCCGCGGCTTGTCCCACGGTTTTCGGCCCCGCTACGTCGCTGCGGATTTTTGCCAGCAGGTTGGTGAGCACCGCGCCGTGCCCCACCTCCACCATGGGGTCCGCGCCGGCCGCCAGCAGGTAGTTGACGGTTTCATGCCAGCGCACCGTGCCCGTGATCTGGCGCGCCAGGTTGGCCGCCACGGCGCCGGGCTGGTACGGCTGCGCGGTGACGTTGGCGATCACGGGGATGGCGAGCGGCCTGAAATCGAAGCTGGCCAGGAACGCCTCGAACTGCTGGCGCGCCGGTTCCATGAAGCGCGAGTGAAACGCCCCGCTGGTGTTCAAGGGGATGTAGCGCCCCTTCCCATTCTGGAACAGCGGTTCCGCGCGCTCGATCTGGGCGCGCGCGCCGGAGATCACGGTCTGCGACGGCGCATTCAGGTTGGCGATGTCGATCTGGTCGAGGCCATTGGCGGCCAGGATGTCCGCGATCTCCGCCGCGTCCAGGTTGAGGACCGCGGCCATGGCGCCGTCGGCCGCAGCGTCCATCAGCTCCGCGCGCTTGCGCACCAGCTGCAGACCGGTTTCGAAACCGAAGGCCTCGGCGGCCAGCAGCGCGTTGAATTCGCCCAGGCTGTGGCCCGCCACGAAATCCGGTTTGCCGTGCATGGCCACGTGATCGTGCCATGCCAGCGCGCTGACCACGTAGATGGCCGGCTGCGTGTACAGCGTGCGATTGAGCTGCTGGCGCGGATCGTCCACGCACAGCTCCCTGATCGAATAGCCGAGAATCTGGTCCGCCTGCGCGGTCAGTTCCGGATAGCGGTCGAACAGGTGCTTGCCCATGCCTTTCGCTTGCGAGCCCTGGCCGGGGAACAGGCAGGTTTTCATATGCGCTCCAATCTCGTGGGTCAGGTGATATCGGCTTCCCAGGGAAACCTGCCGGTGACGGCGTAGCGGGCGATCCTGGCCAGCGTGGCCGGGTCGGAGAACACGTCGGCGTTGCCGGCCACCGCCTGCGGGCGTGCGGCCTCGATGGCGTCGTCCAGGCTGGCCATGTAGCGCTTGTAGCGCACGATGGCTTCACGCGACAGCAACCGCAGTCGCAGCAGATGCATGCGCAGCAGGTTGGCGCTGTCGTCCGCGCAGCCGTCGGCCAGGCCCCAGGCCAGCGCCTGGCGCGCCGTCACCGGCTGCGTCATCAGCGTCATCGCATGGGCGCGGGCGCTGCCGATCCGGTCGATCAGGAACGGCAGCACGCACGCGGGCATCAATCCGAACAGCAGTTCGGACAGGCCGAACGTGGCCTGCTCGTCGCACAGCACCAGGTCGCACGCGGCGGCGAAGCCCACGCCGCCCGCATTGACCTTGCCGCGCACGTGGGCGATGCTCACGAACGGACCGCGTTTCAGCTGCAGCCACAGTCCGTACAGCGCATCGGCGCTGCGGGCCGCCGCCTGCCGGTCGGCCTGCGCATCCGGTGTGTGATGGCCGATCTGCTGCAGATCGGCGCCAAAGCAGAACACCTCGGGCAATCCTTCCAGCACCAGCACCCTGGCCCACCCCGCGCAGCCGTGCAGCACGGCGTTGCATTCGTCGATCATGGCGTCGCTGATGGTGTTGTTGGCGTGCGGACGATGCAGCTGCAGGTAGCAAATCTCGCCTTCGCGCCGGGTGACGATGTTGGCGTACGGCGCCGGTTCTACGCTGCCCATGCATACTCCCGGTGGTAGTCGCTTATCCGGCGCAGGTACAGCGTTTCGCCGTGCCCCGCCGGCGGCGCATACCGCTCTTCCAGCGTGGCGTTGCGGGTGCCGAAACGGACGATGTCGCCGCGCGCCAGGATATCGTCGTATTCGCCCATCGACAGCCGGTAGCGCTGGTTGAGGCGGCGGCCGATGTCCATCGCCAGGATTTTTTCCCGGCCGGCGCGGGTGGTCACGCCGCTGAAGAACTCCGAGCAGCAGCCCGACCCGTAAGAAAAACAGCCCACGCGCCGGGGCGTGTCGAAACTGCCGTTGGCAATCGTGCTGGCCAGCGACACCATCGCCGCCGCGCCCATGGTGTTGCCCATGCGCTGGCAATAATCGAGGCCGGGCGCCACGCGGCGCGTGAAGTCGGCATCGATCTCGGTGGCGCCGGCCTGCGCCAGCTTGCGCATCAGGCTCCGGTGCGCGCCCTTGATCATGCCGCCGAACGGCGTGTGGAATGCCAGGTACTGGAAGGAGCTGGCGTAATCGGCTTCCGGTACGCGCTTGCGGTATTCGAGGTAGGCGTTTTCGCAGCAGTCGAGGTACGACAGCAGCGACAGGTCGGCGTCGCCCGACTCGCTGTCGGCCGCCGGACGGCACGTGTCCATCACCTCGTAACCATAGTAGCCGTTGGCGCCCACGTCGATCTGGAACACGGCCGGCTGTTCGCCCACCAGCATGGCCACCGCGCCCGCGCCGCCGCTGGGTTCCGCAAACGACCAGTCCTGGGTAGCGCTTGCGTCGTCCACCAGGAAGCGGCTGATGTCGGTGGCCACCACCAGCACCTTCGCGCCCGGCGAGGTCTGTGCCAGGACGAAGTTGACGGCCATCTGCAGTCCCGCCACGCCCGAGTAGCACGCGTTTTTCAGTTCGAACAGACGGCAGTTGCGGTCGAGCCCCAGCAGCTGGTGGACATAGGTGCTGAGCGACTTGCCGAAGTCGAACGACGACTCGGTGCACGTGATGACCATTTCGATGCGGTCCTTCTCCGCGGGCGTGAGCGCGTCCACCAGCGGCCGCGCCGCGTTGACGGCAAAGGTGACCGGGTCTTCGTTGGGCAGCGCCACCGTTTTCTCCAGCATCAGCAGATTGTCGAAGCGGGCCAGATCGAGGCCGCGGTGCTGCGCCAGTTCCCTGACGTCGATGCGCGCGGTGCCTGCGTGGACGTTCATCGCTTCGATTCCGACTTGTACCATGGCGTCTCCCTGTTCAATGTGCGGCCAGCGCCGACAGGCGTTCGAGCATCAGCGCCGCCGCGTCGTTCATCAGCTGGCAGCCGATGCGGTCCACGTGGCGCTGGCGCCAGTTTTCCAGAGGCGTGCCTTTCACGTAGCGGTTGAAGGCGCCCAGCGCGGGGCCGGTGTGGATTTGATAGTCCACGCGGTGCGCGGTGTCGCCGTTGATGGCGGCGCGCATCGAGTGGCCGAAGTACCAGCGGAACACCAGCGCCATGCGGTGCTTGGGGTTGGCGTTGGCCTTGTCGATTTCATCCTGCCGTCCGCGCGCGGCAAGGAAGGCGCAAGTCTCGCGCCAGACCGCATCGAGCGGCTTCCTGAAGTATTTTTCCTCGAGCTGCGCCCGCACGGCGGCAGGCAGTTCCTCCAGCGCCTCGTACTGGTTGTAGAGCATGAACAGGCGGTTGGCGCGCGCCGGGAAGAACACGCCCTTGCGCAGCACCTGCACCCGAGCGCCCATCTCGAACATGTCGCCCGCCGGCGCGTACGCCGTGTCCTGGATGTCGATCTCCTGCAGCAGGTCCTTGACGGCGTCGTTGGTGCCCGCCTCCACGGTGCACTGGTTGATCGAGCCGGTCATCACGAAGTCGGCGCCCATGATGAAGGCCGCCGCCACCGCCTCCGGGGTGCCGATGCCGCCCGCGAGGCCGATGCGCAGCGCCTGCGCATCGAGACCCAGTTCGCGGCGCAGGCGCTGGATGGACGACAGCAGCACCAGCGCCACGCCCTGGTCGGTGTGGCCGCCCGAATCGGCCTCCACGCAGATGTCGCTGGCCACGGGCACGCTGCGCGCGAGCTGCGCCTGCTGCCCGGTAATCGCGCCTTCTTCCAGCAGGCGCGCGACGATGCGCTCCGGCGCGGGCTGCATGAATTCCCTGGCCACCTCGGGACGCGAGAGCTTGGCCAGAATCTTGTTGCGGCAGACGGGCGCCCCGCCGGGACCCGCCGTCAAACCGCTCGCGCGGAAGTGCACCAGCGCGGGCGTGATCTGCATGAAGGCCGACGCCTCGATGGCGTGCACGCCCCGCTCCAGGTACAGCGCCACGGTGGCGCGCTCCATGGCGTCGTCGCCCATCTGCGCGATCAGGTTCATGCCGTAGGCCTGGTGCGGCTGCAACTGCGACTGGATGAACGCGATTTCGGCGCCGATCTGCTCCAGCCCCATGCCGCCGGTGCCGAGAAAACCGAGCAGCCCGGCGCGGCCCATGGCCACCACCATCTCCTTGGAAGCGATGCCGCGATACATGGCGCCCGACAGGTACGCGTAAGTGAGGCCGTAATCGCGCCGGAATTGCGCGCTGCCCAGACGCATGGCCACTGCGTGTCCGTGGTCGGCCCGCGGTTCGCGGTCGGGCGGCACGGCTGGCAGGGCGTCAAGCCGGATGGCTTCCATGTGCAGGCTCCTGATCACGCAAGGCGAACGCCGGCGTGGAGACGATGGGACGGGACGTTGGGAGAATTAAACGCTATGCGCCGGGCGGCGCATGGGGGCATTCAAACCTGTACGCCGGGTGGCGCATGGGGTGGACGGACGGGTGGACGGACGGGTGGACGGACGGCTGGTCGGGCGTGGATGAAGCGCCGTGTACGCCACGGCTCCGCCCTTTCGCTGATGCGATAAAGACATCGTATTCCAACATGATCGGGTCGTCAAGAAGTTGACGGTCGGCTGTGTCGGAAACGCCAACAGCGGCCACGGGGCCGCCCGTGCTGCGCTGCTTACACGATGCGCTGCTTACACGATAGTATACGGCTCGCCCTCGTCCTCCGCATAGCGCACGGGCGCGAGATTGTTTTTCTTGATCAGCTCGCCAACCGAGGGGGCGGCGCCGTCGGTGCCGACGGGGGCGGCGATATTTTCCCGGGCCAGGATGCGCTCGATGATTTCTTCCTCGCGCACGCGCGCCGCGCTGGAAAACTCGAGCGCTTCGGCACTGTTGCGGTACCACACTTTGTAAAATGGCATGCTGATCTCCTGGTAAATGTCTGTCCCATTATGGCGCTTTTTCGGCGCGCCTGAAGCTGGCCGTTTGGGGTAAGCCGCGCCGCGGCAGCCATCGTGACGGCCGGTCCTGCGACAAAAAAATTTCGATTTTAAAAATGAAAAAGCCGCCCGGCCGGGACGGCAGGGGCGGCTGTGCTGCAAGCGGAGGTTGGTTATGCCTCAGGCGGAAATCGGGACTCAGCGCATGCCATCAGCGGTCGTTCTTGTGGCTCTGGCGGCCGGCAGCGGCGTGCTGCTCGGGCGTGCCGCCGCGGGTGCCGGTGGACGCGCTGCTTGCGGCGCCCGATGCCGACTGCTGATTGCCGCCGCTGCGCGAGGACGCGCCGCTCGCGTTGGCCGATTGCTTGTCGGCCGATTGGTTGTCAGCCGATTGCTTGCTGGACGATGCAGCATCGTTCTTATGGCTTTGACGTCCAGCCGCCACGTGCTGCTCGTGGGTGCCGCCCTGGGTGCCGGTGCTGGCACCGCGGCTGCCACTCTGGGAATTGCCATTGTCGCCCGACTGGCGCGACGAAGTCGAATTGGCGGTCTGGTCGTTGACTTTGTTGCCGTTGCTTTGATTCGATTTCATGGGATCTCCTTGATTTATGGTTCAGGTCGTCCGGAGCAATGTGTTCCGGCGAGTTCGTATGATGCTTGCTCAGCGCATCAGGCGGAATAGGAGGAAATCGAGGGGTTGCGTAGGATCGTTCTGAGTTCTTGGGGAACTGAGGCGGGAAGGAAATATCTGGCCCGGGCAGCGCGGGGGAGCACAGGCTGCAGGGCTGCGCAGCCGGTCGCCGCATGGCGGGCATGAACCTGCCCGCCATGGCGACCACCGCGCGGGCGCTTACGCCTTGCGGCGGCGCGCGACGGCGCCCAGCAGACCGAGGCCGGCCGCCAGCATGGCGTACGTCTCGAGCTCGGGAACGGGCGCCGCAGTCAGCTCCGTGTAGTGCTGGCTGGACGACGTGTTGTACCAGATCCCGTACGTCCCCAGCGTTGCGTAGGTGACGCTCACGTGAGCGCCGGGATAGATGCCCATCGAGAAATCGTTGGAGTTGCTGAAGACGGCGCCAGCGCCGTACAGGGTGCCGCCCATGGTCGCACCGAAAGCGCCGCTTTCATACGCAATGTCTGCCAGCGTGTAATGCTGGTCGCCGATGACGAGATTGAAGTCTTTCAGCGCGGTCCAATGGGCGTCGAGTGCGTCAGCGGAAAAGACTGCGGAACCGTAAGCGGAAGCGAACGGCGCCGCCAACTGGTCGTCCGGCATGAAGTATTTGAAGCCGGAGACCTGGAAGTCCACCCGATAATCCGCCGCCTGCGCGGACGCAACACACAACAACAGGGCAGCCGCGATGCCACCGGTTAAACGCTTCAACATGATCACCCCCAAAAGTTTTAAAAGTGCCAACATGTTATCAGAAATAAAACATATTGGTTGTCAAAAATTCACCGGGAGGCGACGCGGCGGCAGCGATCGTCGGTGCAGCCGGGACCGCGTCAGCGCGAAGCCGCGGCGCCGGCCATCAGGCGCACGTCGCCCCAGGTGGCCACGGCCGGCTGGACGGCACCCGACGTCGCGTCCCGCACCACCAGCTCGATAATCCTGCTGCCCTCGATGTTGGCCGTGAGCGCGCTGGCCTTGCCGCCCAATGTCATGGCGGGGCTTTCGGCCAGCAGCTTGCCGTCGCCATACACATAAAACCGCACCGCCTGGCCGGCGCCAGCCGAGCTGTCATCCACGCCCACGGACGCCATCAGCCGCGCATGGCCCGATGCGTTCCTGACCTGGATGCGCGAGTTGGACAGCACGCCGATGCCCGAATCGAAAGCCTGACCGGCAATCTGCAAGGTCTGGCCGTACGGCGTGGCGTCCGCCTGCGCCCCGCCCCAGCCCGCGTATTGCGCCCGCGAGCCGGCGGAACGGGTACTTGCCCACGGATCGATCATGCGGTGGATGGTGGGATCGAGCTCCGGCTGCCGGGTGCCGTCCACGGCCACATTGATTGCCCCCGGAATTTCCGACAGGTATACGCCGCGGTCCAGCTGCCGCTTGCCGGTGGCTTCGAACACCAGCGTCTCGTGCGGCGCCAGCGTGAATGCCTGTTCGCCGGAAAACGTCAGCGTTTTTTTCGACCATAGGTCTTTCAGGACGATCGGTGCGCCGTCCGCCAGCTTCAGGTGCCGGGCCAGCAAGATCACCGGGGCCGGGTCGGCGCCGCGATTGAACAGCGCCACGGCCTTGCGGTGGCCATCGCCAAGCGTCTTGACGAGGATTTGCGCATCGTCGGAGTCGTAGGTCACGACCGCCTGGTGGCCCGACCGGTCCTGGTTGACGCGGACCAGGTCCGCGTTGCCGAGTATCGCCAGTAACGATGCCGGACCGTTGCGCAGGTCGTAACTGACCAGCAGCGGCGCATTGATCATTGCCCACAGCGCGAAGTGCGAACGCGCCTCGGCCAGGTGGCCCGCATCGAAGTCGCCGTGACCGATGTGCAGAATGTCCGGGTCGTTCCAGTGGCCGGGGCCCGCGTACAGCGGCCGCTTGGCCGCGCTGTCGAAGTTATGCAGCATGCTGGTCCAGCTGGGCGTGATATCGCTGCTGGTGCGCCACAGGTTGCCCACGTCCTTGCCCCAGGACCGCACGTTGGCCATGCCCCACGCGCAGATCGACAGGACGTAATCGTTGGCGGGCCTGGCCGCCTTGAGCGCGGCGGCCACGGCTTCGTACCGGGCGCGCACGGCGTCAATGTCGGTGCGGCTGATGGCGCTGCGGTCGATCAGCGGCGCCTGCGCCCGGTAGTTCTGTTCCTTCACCAGGCTGGTGCCCGGCACGAAATCGGCAAGTCCGCAAGCGTCGATCTTGATGTAATCGAAACCCCATTCCCTGAAGTACAGGTTGATGTCCTGCTCCACGTGCCCTTCCAGTCCCACTTCGCGCTCGGCCGTGGTGCCTTGCGGCAGATTGGGCGAATGCAGGTCGTAGGCTTGCGAACAGGCGTTGCGGCCGATGTCGGTGTACAGGCCGGCCTTGAGCCCCATCGCGTGCAGCCTGTCGGTAAAGGGTTTGAAGCTGGTGCCGGCCGCGCCGCCGGTCGCCGCCGAGGGAAAGATGCCGGTGCGGATCTGCAGCCGGCCATCGCTCTGGCGGCGCTTGAGCCACCAGCCGTCGTCGATATTGACATGGTTGTAGCCGAGCTTGGCCAGGCCGCTATCGACCAGCACGCTTGCGGCGCCCATCACCTTTTCCTCGTTCACTTCCGTGCGGAACGCATTCCAGCTATTCCAGCCCATCGGCGGCGTGACCGCGGCGCCGCCCGTCTGGCCTTCCCACCGGCCTGCCGCCGCCAGGGGGTCGCCGCCCGCAGCGGCGCTGGCGGACAGCGCCATGACCGCCAGCGCGGCCGACAGCAGGCCGCCCAGCAGCGCAGGCCGGCACGGCGGAGGTTTTCGGGATGGGCTGTGCTGCATGGTGATCTCCTCGCGTTATTCATCAAATGAAAGATAAAAATTTAATTTATGACCAGATTTTTACATGAAATGGGGTAAGCACGCAAAACATGGATAAAAAACGACAAATAAAGAAAGTTTTCGAAAGTGTTTGTGTTTTCGTTATTTGTTACTTACCATTCAACACGCTCACCATCCAACCACCCCGACCACATGAATACAACCACTTTATCGATGACGCCACGCCGTGCCGGTTGGCTGATGTATGCGCTGACCACCACGCTGCTGTGGGGCGTGTGGGGCGCGTTTGCCGGCCTGCCGAGCCAGCACGGCTTTCCGGAAACGCTGATCTATGTCGTGTGGGCGCTGACGATGGTGCCGCCGGCGCTGTTCGTGCTGGCGCGCAGCGGCTGGCGCGTGCGCCGCGATGGCCGGTCGATCGCTTACGGCCTGACCATCGGCGTGCTGGGCGCCGGCGGGCAGATGGTGCTGTTTTACGCGGTGAAGGCCGGTCCGGCGTACCTGATCTTTCCGCTGATTTCGCTGTCGCCGGTGCTGACCATCGTGCTGTCGTTCCTGTTCCTGCGCGAGCGTACCGGCGCCATGGGCATGGCCGGCATCGTGCTGGCAATCTGCGCGCTGCCCCTGTTCGACTATGCGCCGCAGGGCGCGCCGCACCAGTACGGCATGTGGTTCGTGCTGGCGCTGGGCGTGCTGGTGGCGTGGGGTCTGCAGGCATATTTCATCAAGCTGGCCAACGCCAGCATGGATGCGGAGAGCATCTTTTTCTACATGACCGTCAGCGCGCTGACCTTCATTCCGGTGGCGCTGGCAATGACGGATTTTTCGCAACCGATCAATTACGGGCCTTCCGGACCGCTGCTCGCCGCC
>JBEVMD010000238.1:0-8160 GCA_040508835.1 Duganella sp.
AACGTCGGTTCGAACGGTTCGATCTGCTTGAGCAGGTTGTCGGTCAGTTCCTGGCCGGTGCACGATGGCACGGCCGGGATGTCGTAGATCGGCTTGTCGGGATACAGTTCGACGCATTGTCCGCCCACCGCGCCCAGCGAATCGATCACGTGGGCTTTGATTTCCAGCAGGCCCAGTTCGAAGACCTGGAACAGGCCGACCGGGCCGGCGCCAATGATGACGGCATCGGTTTCGATGACGCCGGTAGGAGTAACAGTGCTATTCATTCGGTTTTCCTGTGATTTCAATAATGGTTAGGCAACACCCTGCGGCGCACTGTACCGTGTGCGCACCGGTGCGGCCTGGCCAGACGGCAGCGTCTTAGCGTACCAGCAGGTGCAGCTTGTCTTTGACGTCCTTGAACTGGTCCGCTTCCGGCAGCGGGGCGACCGTCTTGGTGATCGAAGGCCAGTTGCGCGACAGGTCGGCATTGAGCTTGATGTACTGCTGCTGGTCGCCAGGGACGTCTTCCTCGGCATAAATCGCATTGACCGGGCACTCGGCCACGCACACGGCGCAGTCGATGCACTCGTCCGGGTCGATGGCAAGGAAGTTCGGTCCAGAGCGGAAACAATCTACCGGGCAAACATCGACGCAGTCCGTATAACGGCAGCTGATGCAAGATTCGGTGACAACGTGAGTCATAACAGTCCTATCAATGTTGGTGCGCAGTGGTTCCGGCAGGTGTGGGGTGGCCGGCTAACCTCGGCAAAGCACTGTATTTTAAGGTAATTCCTTATTTCTCACAAACTGCGCTTAGATACTATCCACATAAGCAAATACGGTCGGGAACCGCAGCCGGCCTCGTGCTGAAGCCCGCGACGCCCCTGGTGCGGTCCTGGCGCCGGGCCGCACTGGCGCAGCCGGGGCGCAACTGGCATGATGTTGCCTTTGTTTTTATTTACAAGGAATGTGCATGGCGGACATCAACCTCGTCCAGGAACACCACCTGGCCCCGGAGCAGGCGCGCGCGGCGGCGCAGCAAGTGGCCGACAAGTTGTCGGAACAATTTGAATTGACGTGCCGGTGGGACGGTGATGTGTTGCGGTTCGAGCGCAGCGGCGTGAACGGTTCGCTGAGTTTGCTGCCCAACCTGGCGCAGCTGCATATCGCGCTTGGTTTTCCGATCAGCGCGTTTGCGTCGCAGATCGAGAGCAAGGTGGCCGACAAGATGCGCCGCGTGTTTACCGCCTAAGCACGGCGTCGCAGGGAAAGCCGGCCCGCGGGGCCGGCCGTGCAGCATTATTTCAGGTCTTCGATCAGGTCGATGTACTGCTGCTTGGCGTCGTCGGCGCTGGTGCCTTTCAGGCCATCCCACGCGTCGAACTTGGCGCGGCCGACCATGTCGGTAAAGCCGGGACGCTCGCCGGTGGCGTCGCCTGCCGACGCCTGCTTGTACAGCGCGTAGATTTTCAGCAGGGTCATATTGTCCGGACGTTCCGGCAGGTTTTTCGAGTCCGCCTGGGCTTGTTCGAATTGTGCTTGTAAGCTCATGTCTTCTCCTGGGGGTAAGGGGTACGCGCCATGATACCCGCAGCATCGGCCAAATCCCCTAGAGGACACCCTCAAAAACACAACGGCGGCCATGCCAGGCTGACCTGCGCATGAACCGCCGTGTTACTGGCCCTGCAGCGTGATGCTTACTTGGCTTTTTTGGCCGGGTTGACAGCCGACTTCAGGGTCGCACCTGCCGAGAATTTCGGGGTTTTCGACGCGGCGATCTTGATCGCTTCGCCGGTTGCCGGATTGCGACCTTTGCGTGCTGCACGCTTGGCAACGGAGAAGGTGCCGAAGCCGGTGATGCCTACCGTGTCGCCTTTTTTCAGACGCTCGGTCACGATGGCGATCAGAGTGTTTACTGCAGTGTTGGCGGCAGCAGCAGACATCTCGGTGCGTTTCGCAAATTCAGCAATCAGTTCGCCTTTTTTCATTACTACCTCCTTGGTTATTAGAGCGCGCAGATTAGCATAAATATTGTCAAATGTAATGGTTTCTCTACGAAGCGCGCAAAAGTAACCCTTGCTGCGCTTGCCGTACTGCCATTCGGACCTGCCAACCCCTTGTATATAAAGGGCTTGTGGCAACCGCGCGGACGCGCGCCGTGACAAAAAAGGTTTATCATGGCACGACTTGCGCAGCAACGACGAGCAGGATGATGAGCTTTTCAGACGAGACACTGATGGCCTACGCCGATGGCGCACTGGACGACGCTACGCGTCGCGCCATCGAAGACGCCATGCACCGCGACGCCCGCCTGGCGCGCCGCGTGGGCCGCCTGCGCGCCGCGCGCGACGACGTGTACGCCGACCAGGCGCGCACCCGCGCCCAGGGCCAGGGCAAGGTGGTGCAGCTGGCGGCCATCCGCGCCCAGCGCGTCGCCGTGCAGCAGGCCGCGCGCAAGGCGCTCAAGCAGCACTGGACCTGGCGCGAGTGGAGCGCGATCGCGCTGGCGGCCGTGACCGGTTTGCTGGCCGGGCGCTTTGCGCTCGCGTACTGGCAGCCCACCTGGCTGGGCGAGCCGCCGCCCGCGCCCACCACCGTCATCAGCCGCAACGGCATGCTGGTCGCGCAAGGCAAGCTCGATATCGCGCTGAGCGCACAAATGGGCGGCGCCGCGCCATCGGAAGGCGACGTGCGGGTGGGCTTGAGCTTTCTGTCGAACGAGGGGGGATATTGCCGCACCTTCACCCTGGTGGGCCTGAGCCAGGACCTGGTGGGCATGGCGTGCCGTGCCAGCGAGGAGTGGCGCGTGCCGGTGCTGGTGCAAAACATGCGCCCGGCGCCGCAGATGGGTTTGCAGCAGGGCGCGCTGCGCATGGCCGGCACCGAGATGCCGACCGCCGTGCTGGAAGCGATCGACCAGCGCATCGTGGGCGGCATGATGGATGCCAGGGCGGAGCAGGAGGCGTTGCGCAGGAATTGGCAGCGCTAGGGGAATGACGGAAGAACTGCTTGCTGTCGAGTCGTCATCCCCGCGTTCGCGAGGATGACGACTCCACGTTCTGCGGTAGAAACCTGGAACGCTAAATCTGGTAATTAAACGCCCAGCAGTTCCACATCAAAAATCAGCGTGGCATTGGGCGGGATCACGCCGCCGGCGCCGCGTGCGCCGTAGCCCAGTTCCGCCGGGATGATCAGCTGGCGGGCGCCGCCGATTTTCATGCCTTGCACGCCTTCGTCCCAACCACGGATGACCATGCCCGCGCCCAGTGCGAACTCGAACGGGTCGTTGCGGTCTTTGCTCGAATCGAACTTGGCGCCCTTGGTGCCGTCGTCGTTGCGCAGCCAGCCCGTGTAGTGCACGGTGACGTTTTGACCAGCTTTGGCTTCGGCGCCGTCGCCCACGGTCAGTTCGATGAATTGCAGGCCGGAGTCGGTGGTAATGGTGGACATAGCTTTTCCTTCTATTCGTTAAACACAAGACATCAATTGTAGCAGCAGCGTCCTGCACGTGTAGCGCCGCCGCCCGTTCTTGGGAATAAATGTGAACTTCCCCGCTCGGTACAGCTGTGTTTGCACGTAAAATAAAGTCTTTGCTCTTACAAGCGATTTCTTCATGTTCAGCAGTCTCCGCCGTATCGTATTGTCCAGTGTTTGCGCGCTCACGCTGGTCCAGGGCGCCCAGGCCAGCGTCGTGGTTGTGCTCAACTCGCGGGATGCTACCGTGCAGTTGCTAGACCAGGCCTCGTTCAAAAGCCTGTCCACCTTCCCGGTCGGCAAGGAGCCGCACCACCTGATGGCCACGCCCGACAACAAGTCGCTGATCGTGGCCAGCTCGGTGGGCAACGAGCTGATTTTCCTCGATCCCAAGTCGGGCCAGATCCAGCGCACCGTCAAGGACATCCTCGACCCGTACCAGATCGGCTTTTCACCCGACCAGAAATGGTTCGTGTCGAACTCGCTGCGCCTGGACCGCGTGGACCTGTACCGCTACGACGGCGCCAATCTGACCCTGTCGAAGCGCATCCCGCTGGCCAAGCTGCCCAGCCACATGGCGTTCAACGCGGCCAGCACGGTCGTGTTCATCACCCAGCAGGGCAGCGACCAGGTCAGCGCCATCGACCTGGCCACGGGCACTGTCAAATGGACCATGGCGGTGGGCAAGCTGCCGGCCGGGATTGCCATGACGCCGGACGACAAGTACCTGCTGGTCGGCATCATGGGCAGCGATTACGTGGAAGTGATCGACTGGAAAACCCAGAAGACCGTCAAGCGCATCAAGACCGGCATGGGCGCGCACAATTTCCGCTCGGCCGGCGACGGTCGTTATACCTATGTCTCGAACCGGGTGTCGAACTCGATTAACATCGTCGACCAGAAGACGCTGGAAAACGTCGGCCAGATCAATGTGCCCGGCGGCCCGGACTGCATGGAAATCACCGACGACGGCAAGACCATGTGGGTGACGCTGCGCTGGATTAAAAAAGTGGCCGTGATCGACCTGAAAACCCGCCAGGTGACCAAGCTGATCCCGGTCGGCCGCTCGCCGCACGGCGTGTTCTTCATGAACTCGGCGCAGCGTTGATGACACGTCGTCGCGCTGCCGGCCTGCTGCTGTCCGCACTGCTCCTTCCAGCTGCCACTGCTGCCACTGCTGCCTCCGCCGCTGCGCCGGCAGCGCCGGCAGGCGTCTGCAAGGGCACCATCTACCTGACGTTCGACACCGGCAGCCAGTCGCAGGCCGAGCTCATTGCCGAGACCCTGAAACGCCACCACATCCAGGCCACGTTTTTTCTCGCCAACGAGAAAACCGTGCGCGGCGATTACTCGCTCGATCCGTCGTGGTCGGCCTACTGGAAGGCGCGCGTGGCCGAGGGCCATGCCATCGGCTCGCACACGTTCGACCACGACGTGTTGACCGGCGAACAAGACGGTAAGTTCCGCGTCAAGCCCGGCTTTGGCGCGTCCGCCGGAAAAATCCGCAGCCTCACGCCCGACCAATATTGTGAAGAGATCAAGCGTGTCGACCGCCGCTTCGTGGAGCTGACCGGCACCCACCTCGACCCGATCTGGCGCGCGCCGGCCGGCCGCACGTCGCCGCGCACGGTGGCTGCCGCCAAGGCGTGCGGCTACGCGCACGTGGGCTGGTCGCCGCTGGGCTTTTCCGGCGACGAGCTCTCCAGCACGGCTTACCCGAATGCGGTATTGTTGCGCAAGTCCCTGCGCGACCTGCGGGATGGCGATATCTTCCTGGCCCACATGGGCATCTGGTCGCGCAAGGATGCATGGGCGCCCGCCAACCTGGAACCGCTGATCAGCGGCCTGGAGCAGAAAGGCTTCTGCTTTGCCACGCTGCGCGCGCACCCGGACTATTCCTCTCACTTCAAGCGGCGATGATGCAATTATTTTCAGACTGGCTCGGCACTGCGCAGGGCTGGTTGTTCGAGACGGTGATCCAGCCGCTGGTGTTCCAGCTGGGCTTGGGCGCGTACGTGGAAGAGGCGTTCGAAGGCACCGAGTGGCTCTTGATCGGCGTGCTCGAACTGACCCTGCTGTTTCTCGTGCTGCGGCCGATGGAAGCGCTGATCCCGGTCCATAAATTCAACGATCCGCGCGCGCGCTGGAACGATTTTATCTACACCGTGCTGCACCGCATCGGCCTGTTCTCGGTACTGATCTTCTTCACGCTCGACCCGCTGCTCGACAGCCTGGCCGGCCTGCTGCGCTTCGAGAGCTTCCAGCCGTTTAACCTGGAAACGCTGATCCCGAACATCAGTCCGCTGGGCGCCTTCCTCGTGTATTTCGTGGTGCTCGATTTCTTCGATTACTGGTACCACCGCGCCTCGCACCATTTCAACTGGTGGTGGGCGCTGCACGGCCTGCACCACAGCCAGCAGAACATGAACCTGTGGAGCGACAACCGCAATCACCTGCTGGACGACTTCCTGCGCGACATCTACATGGGCGTGATCGCGCTGTGCATCGGCGTGGAACCGTCGCAGTACGTGATCCTGGTGTCGGTCTCGCGCATCCTGCAAAGCCTGCAGCATGCCAACGTGCGCATCCATTTCGGCTGGCTGGGCGAGCGGCTGCTGGTGTCGCCGCGCTACCACCGCATGCACCACGCGATCGGCGTGGGCCACGAGTCGCGAGGCGCCGGCACGCTGGGCGGCTGCAATTTTGCCGTGCTGCTGCCGGTGTGGGATATCCTTTTCAGGACCGCCAACTTCACGCCGGAATTCGTCACCACCGGCATCCGCGACCAGCTGCCGAAAACGGCGCCCGACGGCACCGTGGTGCCGGGCCGCGAATACGGCCGTGGTTTCTGGTCGCAGCACTGGCTGGCGCTGAAGCGCCTGGTCGAATACGCACGAAAGGATGTAGTCTGATGAGGGCAGCTCGAAAAATCTACTGCGCGTTGCATTGCCGGTCTGCGATGCTCGCTGTGCTCCAGCACAGCTGCGCTTCTCGACCAGCACTGCCGCCGCTCGCGACGGTTTTTTCGAGGTGCCTATGAGTAATGTGTTGCGCGCCTGGGGCCGCGCCTTCCTGTCGCAATGGCACGGCAAGATGCTGGCGCTGAGCATTGCGCCCTTCCTGCTGGCGGTGGGCGTGTGGGCCGTGCTGCTGTATTTCGGCCTGCAACCGCTGATCGACGGCATGCACGCGCTGTTCATCGAGCACAACCTGTTTACCACCAGCGGCAGCTGGCTGCGCTCGCTCGGCCTGGGCACGCTGACGGCCGTCGTGGTGCCGCTGATTGCCATGCTGCTGTTGCTGCCGTTGATGATCATGACCGCGCTGGTCTTCATCGGCGTGGTGGCGATGCCGGTGATCTGCCGCCACGTGGGCCTGCGCCACTACCCGCAGCTGGAACAACGGCAGGGCGGTTCGGTGTGGGGCAGCGTGGCCACGGCCATCGGCGGCATGGCCGTGTTCATCGGCCTGTGGCTGCTGACGCTGCCGTTGTACGCGTTCCCGCCGCTGGCCGTGCTGGTGCAGGCCATGCTGTGGGGCTGGCTCACGTGCCGCGTGATGGTGTACGACGTGCTGGCCGATTACGCCAGCGCCGAGGAACGGCGCGCCATCCTGGCGCAGCACCGCTGGCGCCTGCTGGTGATCGGCATGCTGTCCGGCGCGGCCGGCGCCTTGCCCGGTGCGATCTGGCTGGGCGGCGTGATGGCGGTGGTATTCTTCCCGTTCCTGGCGGCGGCGTCGATCTGGCTGTACGTGCTGGTGTTTATCTTCACCGGCCTGTGGTTTGCCTATTACTGCCTGGAGGCGCTGGCGCGCCTGCGCGCCCTTGAGCCGCCCAAGAACGACCTCACTCCCATCGAACTCTGAGAAAGCAGGACCCCATGGCCATCGGACTGATCATCATCGGCGACGAAATCCTGTCCGGCAGGCGCGTCGACCAGCACTTCACGAAAGTCGTGCACATCCTGGCCGCGCGCGGCCTGCAGCTGGACTGGGCCCAGGTGCTGGGCGACGATCCGGCGCGCATTACGGCCACGCTGCAGCGCACGTTTGCCACAGACGACATCGTGTTCTGCTGCGGCGGCATCGGCGCCACGCCCGACGACCACACGCGCCAGGCCGCGGCCGATGCGCTGGGCCTGCCGCTGGTGCTGCACGAGGAAGGCCGGCGCAACATCGAGCAGCGCATCGTGCAGATGGGCGAAGAGGCGGGCAAGCCGGCCGACCTGAACTCGCCGGAAAACCTGCACCGCCTGAAAATGGCGGAGTTTGCCGACGGCGCCGCGCTGATCCCTAACCCGTACAACAACATTGCCGGCTTCTCGCTGCACCAGCATTATTTCGTGCCGGGCTTCCCGGTCATGGCCTGGCCCATGATCGAATGGGTGCTCGACAACCGTTACGCCAACCTGTTCAACCGGGCCCCGCACCTGGAGCAGTCGGTGCTCGTGTACGAGGCGGCCGAGTCGGCATTGACGCCGCTGATGGTGGCGCTGGAAGCGCGCTATCCGCGCGTCAAAGTGTTCAGCCTGCCGAGCGTGGGCGACGCCACCACGCGCCGCCATATCGAGCTGGGCGTCAAAGGCGAACCGGAGCAGACGCTGCAGGCGTTCCAGCAATTGCGCGACGAACTGGCCCGACTCGAGGTGGAATTTTCCAGCGTGTGACGCGGTCCCCCTCCAAGCGGTAGCGCCTGCTTATCTC
>JBEVMD010000250.1:0-2938 GCA_040508835.1 Duganella sp.
CAGACCGCATCATCCAGCTTTGTGGCGGCCTGTCCGACCGCGAGATGGAAGCGCAGGTCCTCGACTCCATGGATCTTGAACGTGAGCGCGGCATCACCATCAAGGCCCAGACCGCAGCCCTGAAATACAAGGCGCGCAACGGCGAGATCTACAACCTGAACCTGATCGACACCCCGGGCCACGTCGACTTCTCCTATGAAGTCAGCCGCTCCCTGTCCGCCTGCGAAGGCGCGCTGCTGGTGGTCGATGCCTCGCAGGGCGTCGAAGCGCAGACGGTGGCCAACTGCTACACCGCGCTCGACCTGGGCGTGGAAGTGGTGCCGGTCCTCAATAAAATCGACTTGCCGAACGCCGATCCACCGACCGCGATTGCCGAAATCGAAGACGTGATCGGCATCGAGGCCGGTGACGCCGTCCATTGCTCGGCCAAGACGGGCCTCGGCGTGGAAGACGTGATCGAATCGATCATTGCCAAGGTGCCGCCGCCGAAGGGCGACCCGGACGCGCCGCTGCAGGCGTTGATCGTGGACTCGTGGTACGACGCCTACGTGGGCGTGGTGATGCTGGTGCGCGTGATGAACGGCACCCTGAAACCGAAAGACAAGATCAAGCTGATGGCCACCGACTCGGTGCAACTGGTGGAAGACGTGGGCATTTTCGCGCCCCGCTCGGTATCGCTGCCGCAGCTGTCGGCCGGCCAGGTGGGCTTTATCATTGCCGGCATCAAGGAACTGAAGGTGGCCAAGGTGGGCGATACCGTCACCCTGGCCAACCGTCCGGCGCCGGAACCGCTGCCCGGCTTCAAGGAAGTGCAGCCGCAGGTGTTTGCCGGCCTGTTCCCGGTGGAAGCGAACCAGTACGACGCGCTGCGCGACTCGCTGGAAAAACTCAAGCTGAACGACGCCGCGCTGATGTACGAGCCGGAAGTGTCGCAGGCGCTGGGCTTCGGCTTCCGCTGCGGCTTCCTGGGCTTGCTGCACATGGAAATCGTGCAGGAGCGCCTCGAGCGCGAATTCGACATGGACCTGATCACCACGGCCCCGACCGTGGTGTACGAAGTGGTGATGCGCGATAACAGCATCGTCAAGGTGGACAATCCATCGCGCATGCCGGAACCGACCAAGATCAACGAGATCCGCGAGCCGATCGTCACCGTCAACCTGTACATGCCGCAAGAGTACGTGGGCTCGGTGATCACGCTGTGCATCGGCAAGCGCGGCGTGCAGATGGACATGAGCTACCACGGCCGCCAGGTGAAACTCGTGTACGAGATGCCGATGGGCGAGATCGTGCTCGACTTCTTCGATAAATTGAAGTCGACCTCGCGCGGTTACGCGTCGATGGACTACGAGTTCAAGGAATACCGCGCGTCCGACGTCGTCAAAGTGGACATGCTGATCAACGGCGAGAAGGTCGACGCGCTGGCCATCATCGTCCACCGTTCCAACAGCGCCTATCGCGGCCGCCAGGTGGCCGCCAAGATGCGCGAACTGATTCCGCGCCAGATGTTCGACGTGGCGATCCAGGCCGCCATTGGCGTCAACGTGATCTCGCGCGAAAACGTCAAGGCGCTGCGCAAGAACGTGCTGGCCAAGTGCTACGGCGGCGACATCAGCCGTAAAAAGAAACTGCTGGAGAAGCAGAAGGCCGGTAAAAAACGCATGAAACAGGTGGGCTCGGTCGAGATTCCACAAGAAGCATTCCTGGCAATCTTACAAGTGGACGATAAATGAACCTGCAAGTGATTTTGGGTAATTTCGCACTGATCCTGTTCGTGCTGATGGTCATCACGGGCGTGGTCTGGTTCCTCGACGTGTTCTACCTGGCCAAGCAGCGCCGTGCCGCTGCCGACCGCGCGCTGGCCGAGTACGATGCCCGCGTGGCCACCAATGCCCGCATGACGGCCGATGGCATCAAGGTCGACAGCAACGGCAACCGCGCTGCGCTGGAAGCGGGCATCCTGCGCCAGCCCACCTGGGTCGAATACTCGGGCAGCTTCTTCCCCGTGATTGCACTGGTGTTCTTCCTGCGCTCGTTCCTGTACGAGCCGTTCAAGATCCCGTCGTCGTCGATGGTGCCCACGCTGCTGGTGGGCGACCTGATCCTGGTGAACAAGTTCACGTACGGCATCCGCCTGCCAGTGCTGAACAAGAAAGTCATTGAGATCAACGACCCGCAACGGGGCGACGTGATGGTGTTCAAATACCCACGCGATATGAGCCAGGATTACATCAAACGCGTGGTTGGCGTGCCCGGTGATAAAATCACCTACGACAACAAGCGGTTGACGGTCAATGGCGTGGAAGTGAAATACACCGCGCTGGACGATTACCTGGACGATGAGCACCTGGTGTACAACAAGCAGTACCAGGAAACCTTGCCCGGCCGTAGTCACCGCATCCTCAATAACGAGCGGGCGCCGACCCTCGATATCGGCCAAGTGGGCGATTTCCCGAACAAGCAAGCGTGTACCTACACGTACGACAGTTTTACCTGCGTAGTGCCAGCTGGCAACTACTTCATGATGGGCGATAACCGCGACAACAGTCTGGACAGCCGCTACTGGGGCTTCGTTCCCGACCAGAACATCGTCGGCAAGGCATTCTTCGTGTGGATGAACCTGGGTAACCTGAAGCGCATCGGCAGTATCCAGTAAGCGCCGTGCGCGCGGCAGCAACAAGGGAGAGCTGAAATGCAAACACAACGGCAGGACGGCGTTTCCCTGGTGGGACTGATCCTCGTGCTGGCCGTGCTCGGCTTTATTGCCGTGCTGGCCCTCAAGATCTTGCCCACTTATACCGAATACCGGGCAGTAAAAAACGCCATCGTGTCGGCCAAGGCCGCCGGTGGCAATTCGGCGCCCGACATCCGCAAGGCCTTCGACGCCAGCGCCACCACCGGCTACATCACCGCCATCAACGGCAGCGATCTCGTCATC
>JBEVMD010000415.1:0-5215 GCA_040508835.1 Duganella sp.
CGGCGGCGACGGCAGCAATGGAACGGTGGCCGCCGCCAAGGCAGTCCCCGTGTTCGACCCGGCGCCGGCCCGCGCGCGCGCGGCGGCGCTGCGGCCAGCGCTGGGACGCGGCGCGCTTGACGACGCGGCCCTCAACGCCCTGATTTCCAGCCTGGCCGGCGCGCCCGCCGCTCTCGGCAACCAGCTGGCGGCGCTGCAAGGCGCGATTGACGATTTCGACTTCCCGCTGGCGGCATCCACGCTGGAAGCGCTACTGGACAGCCTGTCCAAGGAGAACTGATGCCCCTGACCGAAAACAAGCTGCCGCTGATCCTGGCGGTGGACGATGAAGCGAGCAACCTGCAACTGCTGCGCCATATCCTGCAAGACCATTACCGCCTGCTGTTCGCCAAGGACGGCCCGCGCGCGCTGGAGCTGGCGCTGCAGGAGTCGCCGCAACTGATCCTGCTCGACGTGATGATGCCGGGGATGACCGGCTACGAGACCTGCCGCCTGCTCAAGCGCGATCCCGCCACCCACGATATCCCGGTGATCTTCGTCACCGCCCTGGGCGACGCCACCGACGAAGTGGTGGGCTTCGAGGCCGGCGCCGTCGATTACATCACCAAGCCGGTCAGCCCGCCCATCGTGCGCGCGCGCGTGCGCACGCACCTGTCGCTGGTGCGCGCGGACGAACTCAAACGCACGCGCCTGGAGATCGTCCAGCGCCTGGGACTGGCCGCCGAATACAAGGACAACGAAACCGGCCTGCACGTGATCCGCATGAGCCATTACGCGCGCGTGCTGGGCGTGGCGCTGGGCATGAGCGAACAGGAAGCGGACGACCTGCTGCACGCGGCGCCCATGCACGACGTGGGCAAGATCGGCATCCCCGACAACATCCTGCAAAAACCGGGACCGCTCGATGCGGACGAATGGAAAGTCATGCAGTCGCACGCCATCATCGGCGGCGACATCATCGGCCAGCACGATAGCGGCATGCTGGCCATGGCCCACCTGCTGGCGACCACGCACCACGAAAAGTGGGACGGCAGCGGTTATCCGAACGGTTTGAAGGGGGAGGCAATTCCGCTGGTGGGACGCATCGTGGCCATTGCCGACGTATTCGACGCCCTCACTTCCGCACGCCCGTACAAGCAGGCGTGGCCCGTGGAGCAGGCGGTGGAATACCTGGAACAGCAGCGCGGCAAGCACTTCGAGCCGCGGCTGGTGGACCTGTTCATCAAACAGATGCCCGCGCTCCTTGAAATCAAGGAGCGCTGGGCAGAGCATTAGTTTTATTCCGCCACCGTCCGCCACCGGTGTGCAGGCGCCTGCAGGACCGGGCCTGGTCCTGCGGGTTTCATGCCACGAGCCGCACTTGGCGGCCGGCCAGGCGGGCCATCACGGCCACCACGTGGTCGATCTGGGCGCGCGTGTGGCCGGCGTTCATCATGAAGCGCAGGCGCGCCTGGCCCACCGGGGCGGCCGGGAACTGGATGGCATCGACGTGGATGCCTTCGCGCCGCAGTTCGATGGCGTAGCGCTGGCAGGTTTCGGCGTCGCCGATCAGCACCGGCAGGATCGGCGTCTGGGTCGAGATGATGGTATAGCCCAGCGGCGCCATCCGGTCGATGAAGTAGCGCTGATTGTCCCACAGGCGCTGGCGCCGCTGCGGCTCTTCTTCCAGCAGGTCCAGCGCAGCGAGCAGCGCGGCCGCCTGGTCCGGCGGCGGCGGGCACGTAAAGCCGTAGGCGGAACTGGTCAGCCGGATCACGTCCGCCACGTCGCGTTCCACGGCCACGAAGCCGCCGATGGAACCGAGCGCCTTGCTCAAGGTCCCCATCTGCATGATGTTCTCGCTGTAGCAGCCGAAGTGCTCCGACGTGCCGCCGCCATGGGCGCCCAGGATGCCGGTGGCATGGGCGTCGTCGATGTACAGCAGCGCGCCGAAGCGCTCGGCCAGCGCCACCAGGTCGGGCAGCGGCGCGATCGTGCCTTCCATGCTGAACACGCCGTCGCTGACGATGATCGGCGTGGTGCCCTCTTCCGCACCCGCCTGCAGCAGCGATTCGAGGTGGTTCATGTCGCAGTGGCGGTAGTTGTAGCGCAGCGCGCCCGACATCTGGATGCCTTCGCGGATGCTGATGTGGTTGTACTCGTCCGAATAGTACGCGTACTTGTGGCGTTTCTTGGCGCGGAAGCCGTGCAGGCGCGCCAGCGTGGCCGCCTTCACGATCGACGACAGCACGCCGATATTGGTCATGTAGCCGGTCACGAACAGCACCGCGTCGCTCTTGTGCTTGAGCGCCCCCAGGCGCGCTTCGAGTGCGCGGTACACATCGAGGTCGCCGCCCAGCAGGCGCGACTCGCAGTTGCCCACGCCATAGCGGTCCAGGCCCTGCTTGGCCGCCGCCACCAGGCGCGGATGGTTGGCCAGCGCCAGGTAGTTATTGGTGCTGAACGAGACCACCTGTTCGCCGGCGGTGGTGAACGTGGGGTCGGGCAGCGTGCTGTGGACGGAAGAGTCGTGATGCACCGGATGGTGCTGCAGCCAGTGGGCGATGTCGCTTAAATCATGCATGATGGAGAGGGTTCGGTGACGATGGAGCCATCATAGGACCGGGCGTCTCTCCGCAAGCTTGCGGTCACATTACATGCAGGATAGCTGGCCCTTAAAGAACCTCGACAAACCGTAGCGAGCGATTTTGTTGTTGCGAGTAGCGACAGCGTATGGACGTACGCTGAGCGACGGAGCAACGGAGCAACGGAGCAATGGAGGAACGGAGCGGCGATAACGGAGCGCAGCAGGTTTTGCGAGGTTACCTTATCCCGGCGCCAGCGGCAGCACGATGCGCGCCACCAGTCCCGGCGCGCCGTCCTCCAGCGCCAGCCGGCCGCCGTGCGACGTGGCGGTGGCGCTCACGATCGACAATCCGAGGCCGTTGCCGGGCAGGTGGCGGCTCTTGTCGAGGCGATAAAAGCGCTGCGTCACCTTGTCCAGTTCTGCCGCCGGGATGCCGGGGCCGTTGTCCTGCACGGCGATCGACGCCATGCCCTGGTGCAGGCCGGCGCGCACGCGGATCGTCGCTCCCGGCCCCGCATACTTGATGGCGTTTTCCAGCAGGCTGGCAATCGCGCTGGCCAGCAGGTTGCGGTCGCCGTCCACGTACAGCGATTCGGGCGCGTCGACCGTGAGCGCGATGCCGTCGTCTTCGGCGCTCGCCTCGTACATTTCGCCGATGTCGGCCACCACCCGGCCCAGGTCCAGCCGCTCGAACAGGCGCGTGCGCATGCCCGACTCCACCTCGGCGATCTGCAGCAGGCGCTCGAACAGGCGGATCAGGTCATCGATGTCGTCGATGGCGTCGTGCGAAGCGCCGGACAGGCGTTCCAGGCTGGCCTCGTGGCGCAGCGCGTCGTCGAGCCGGCTGCGGATGCGCGCCAGCGGCGTGCGCAGATCGTGGGCGATGGCGTTGGACACGTGGCGGATGCCTTCCATCAGCAGCTCGATGCGGTCGAGCATGCGGTTGATATCGCGGTTGAGCAGCGCGAATTCGTCGTCGCCCGTGACGGGAATGCGGTGACTCAGATCGCCGGCCTCGATCTGCGCGGCAGTGCGGCGGATTTCCCCCAGCTTGTTTTCGATGGTGCGGCGGAACAGCAGCGCGCCGGCCACCGTGAGCAGCAGCGAGATGGCGGCGCCGGCCAGCAGCGCATCCCAGATCAGGTCGCGCACGGCCTCCTGCTCGCTCAGGTCGCGCCCGACGATCAGCAGGCCGCCGCCGTCGAGCGGGCGCAGAAACAGGCGCGCCGGTTTCAGGTGGCCGTTGCGCACCACGTCGGCGCTGACCATGACCGGCCGCCGGGCGTCCTCGCCGTCCACCTGCGGCCACGAGCCGAGATTGCCGGCCAGCGTGGCGCCTTCGTCGTCGACCAGCTGGAAGATCTCGCGGTCGCTGTCCACGCCATCGGCCAATTGACGCCGCACTTCTTCGATCAGGTCGGCGTCACGCAGGCCGCCCGCGCGTTCGAGCAGGCGCTGGGCCTGCGCCATGATCTTGCCGTCGAGGTTTTGATCGAGCACGCCGATGGTCCCCGTGTAAAACACCACCGACACCGCCGCGATCGAGATGGTGCCCAGCAGGCCGTAGCCCAGCACCAGCTTGGCCGCGATGGAGGCGCCCCACAGCCGGCGCGGGCGGCGCAGCCAGTCAGCCAAGCGTGCGCTCCCCGGAACCGTCGCCGCCGGCGCCCATGCGGTAGCCCACGCCGCGCAGGGTGTGGATCAGCATGACGGGGAAATCCTTGTCCACCTTGGCGCGCAGGCGGCTGATCTGGACGTCGATCACATTGGTTTGCGGATCGAAGTGGTAGTCCCACACCGATTCGAGCAGCATGGTGCGGGTGACCACCTGGTTCTCGTTGCGCATCAGGTATTCGAGCAGCCGGTACTCGCGCGGCTGCAGCGTGATGACCTTGGCGCCGCGCGTGACGCGCATGGTGCGCAGGTCGAGCCGCAAATCGGCCACCTGCAGCTGGGTGCTGTCGGCGCCGGGGGCGCTGCGGCGCAGCAGCGCTTCCACCCGCGCCAGCAGCTCGGAAAACGCGAACGGTTTCGGCAGATAGTCGTCGGCGCCGCCGCGCAGGCCCGTCACGCGGGCGTCGATGGTGGTCAGCGCGCTGACGATGATGACGGGCGTGAGCTTGCCCAGGGAGCGCAGCTTGTCGACGATGGACAGGCCGTCGATGCGTCCCGGCAGCATGCGGTCGAGGATGATGATGTCCCAGTCCTCGCCGATGGCGTAATCGAGTCCGTCCGGGCCGGTGGCGCAGGCGGTGACCAGGTAGCCCGCCTCGCGCAGGCCCTTGCAGATGTAGTTCGAGGTTTCGGCTTCATCTTCGATGACCAGGCAGCGCACGCGGTTCTCCATCTTGGGGACGATGGCGTATTTTAACCGCAATGCCTGGCGTGGGGAGCATGGTGAACTCCCGCCGAGGAGCCGTCGTTGCGTCGCACAACCGGTGGCGCCCTCTTGGTGGCGTCATGGGCGGGGACCGGCATCCGGGCGCAGAGTTCGACCCCATGATACGGGGCCGCACCGTGAAAAGATTTGCGCGATATCAAAGATTTCATTCAGGCAGCACGTCGCCCGCCATCTCGCCGTACAGCGCGTGGTAGCTGGCGGCCATGCGTTCGGCCGTAAACAGCGCGCGGTACCGCGCTGCAGCGTTG
>JBEVMD010000308.1:0-3381 GCA_040508835.1 Duganella sp.
GACACAGCCTCGCCCGCGCGGCACCGCGCGCGCAGCTCGTACCAGCGGCTGCACAGCAGCAGGAAGATGAACATGGTGACCGAGTCGAACCACACGTCGCCCGTGCCGCGCACGGTGGCCGCCACGCTGGCGCCAAAGGCGGCGGCAATGCCCAGCGCCACCGGCACGTCCATGCCCAGCGTGCGCGCCTTGAGGCTGGCCCAGGCGCCGCGCCAGAACGGCAACGCGGCATAGGCGACGGCCGGGATGGTGAGCAGCAGGCTGGCCCACTGCATCAGCGACGCCATGTTGGCGTCGAGCGTGCCGTCGCCGTGCGCCAGGTATGCCGGCGCCACGTACATCATGACCTGCATCATCGACAGCCCGGCCACGAACAATTGCCGGCCCAGCGTGCGCGCCGCCTGTTTTTGCTGCGCCGCGTGGCGGCCGGCGTCGTACGGGTAGGCCGTGTAGCCGATCGCGTGCAGCGCGGCCAGGATGTCGCCGGGCCGGCACACGGCCGATTGCCAGCGCACGTACAGGCGTTCGGTGGCCACGTTGAGCTGGGCGCCGATCACGCCCGGCAGGCGCGCCAGCCGGCGCTCGATCAGCCATACGCAGGCGGCGCAGCGGATGCCTTCCACGGCAAACGTCGATTCGCGGCTGTCGGCATCGAGCGCAAAGCGCGGGTCGGCGTTGTCGTACAGTTGCAGCTCGGGCGGGACCAGGTGCGCGCCGTCGGCGCTGGCGGCATAGCTGGAGCGCTCGCGGTAATAGGCACTTTGCCCCAGGTCGACGATGGTTTGCGCCACGGCCGCGCAGCCGGGACAGCACATGCCGTGCACCACGCCGTCGATAGCCACCGGCCAGCGGGCGCCGGCGCCCGTGCTGGCGGCGGCAGGCAGCGGCTGGCCGCAGTGATAGCACGGCGCGTGCGCAGCGGCGCTGTGGTTCAGTGGGGTGTCAGGCATAAGATATCCATCCATACAGGCGCAAGGTGGCCTGCACCCAAGGCGCGCGCCATGCCCAGCACACCGAACGCCAGCACGGCAACGCCGCAGGCAACGCGCACGGCAGGCCGGCGCATGGCGCGCTGCACGCGCGCGCCCAGCAGGCCCAGGGTCGTGAGCATGGGCAGCGTGCCGAGGCCGAAGGCCAGCATCACGGCCGCGCCGTTCCAGGCATCCCCGCTGAGCATGGCGGTGAGCAGCACACTGTAGACCATGCCGCACGGCAGCCAGCCCCACAGCGCGCCCAGCGCCAGCGCCTGGTGCGCACGGGTGGCCGGCATCAGCTGTTTCATCAGGGGCGCCACGGCCGGCTGGGCGCGCTGCCACAGCACGCGGCCGCCTTGTTCCAGCCACGCCAGCCCGCGCCACGCGTTCATCAGATACAGGCCCAGGGCAACCAGCATCAGGTTGGCCAGCCAGTAAAAGCCCAGCTGCACGCCGGCCAGGCGCGCCAGGCTCCGGGCGCCGCCCGCCAGGCCGCCGGCCATGGCGCCGGCCAGCATGTAACTGCCGATGCGGCCGATGTTGTACGCCAGCACGCGCGCCAGCGGCGAGGCGGCAACGGCCGCCGGCGCACTGGCCAGCGCCAGCACCGGAGAGGTGCGCGTGGCGCCAGGGCTGCCGGCACTGGCCGTGATCGCGCCCACGATGCCGCCGCACATGCCCGCGCAATGGACGCTGCCGGCCAGGCCGACCAGGAATACGGGCAGGAGCTGTGCGGCGCTCATGGCATCAAATGGTTTTCGAGTAGCGCAGCGGTTGCGCGCTGTCGGCGCGCGCCAGCGCCAGGTAGCGGTCGAACACCATGCAGATATTGCGGATCAGCAGGCGGCCCTTGGGCGTGACGCTGATCCACTGCGGGTCGATGGTCAGCAAACCGTCGGCCGCGAAGGCCTGCAGTTTGACGAGCTCGGCAGCAAAGTAGTGCTGGAACGTGATGGGAAACGCCTGTTCGAGCGAAGCGATCGACAGGTCAAAATTGCACATCAGTTTCTGGATCACGATGCGGCGCAGCAGGTCGTCGTTGTCGAGCTTGATGCCCCGGGTGACGGGCAGCACCCCGGCGTCCAGCTTGTCGTAATACGCTTCCAGGGTTTTTTCGTTCTGGCTGTAGGTGGCGCCCACCGCGCTGATGGCCGACACGCCGCACGCGATCAGGTCCGCCTCGGCACGCGTGGAATAGCCCTGGAAGTTGCGCTGCAGGCGGCCCTGGCGCTGCGCCACGGCCAGCTCGTCGTCGGGCTTGGCGAAGTGGTCCATGCCGATGTACACATAGCCGGCCGCGCACAGGCGGCCGATGCACAGCGCCAGCAAATCGAGCTTGACGGCCGCGCTGGGCAGGTCGGCGTCGAGAATGCGGCGCTGCGGCTTGAACAGGTGGGGCAGGTGGGCGTAGTTATACAGCGCGATACGGTCGGGGCTGGCGTCTATCACCTGGTCCAGCGTGCGCGTCATGCTGGCCATGGTCTGCCGCGGCAAACCGTAGATCAGGTCGATGCTGATCGAGCGGAAGCCGGCAGCGCGCGCGGCATCCATGACGGCGCGGGTTTCGTGCTCGGGCTGGATGCGGTTGACGGCTTGCTGCACGTCGGGGTCGAAATCCTGCACGCCCAGGCTGACGCGGTTGAAACCTTGCGCACGCAGCGCGTGGATGCGCTCGGGCGTGACGGTGCGCGGATCGATCTCGATCGAGAATTCGCCCTGCGCATCGGATGCGAAATCGAAGTTCTCGTGCAGATAGCTCATCAGGTCGCCCATCTGGCGGTCGCTCAGGTAAGTCGGCGTGCCGCCGCCGAAGTGCAGCTGCTCGATCTGGCCCATGCCGGCAAACAGGCGGCCCTGCATATCGAGCTCCTGTTTCAGGTAGCCCAGGTAGGTGGCGGCCTTGCCGTGGTCGCGGGTGACGATCTTGTTGCAGCCGCAGTAGTAGCAGATCGTGTTGCAGAACGGGATGTGGATGTACAGCGACAGCGGTCGCTGGCTGCGCCGCATGCGCAGTCCCGCCACCGCTTCCAGGAACTGGCCGTAGCCGAAGTCGGGCTGGAAGCGGTCGGCCGTGGGGTACGACGTGTAGCGCGGGCCGGACTGGCTCAGTTTGCCGATGATGGCGGCGTCGAATTCCACCGCAGGAAACGCGGCGCCGCTGTGACTGTGGAGTGGTGTCATGATGTCGCTAACGTGGGGTCAGGCGGCCAGGCGCTTGGCGGCCGGCGCAGTACGGGTGGGGGCGCCGTTGCCGCGCGCCCGCGATGGTGCGCGGCCGAACTTGAACAGGCTGACGGCCTGGGTCAGGCCGCCCGCTTCCACGGCCAGGCTGGCGGTGGCGGCGGCCGCTTCTTCGACCAGCGCGGCGTTTTGCTGCGTTACCTGGTCCATGTGGGCGATGGCCGAA
>JBEVMD010000327.1:0-22082 GCA_040508835.1 Duganella sp.
ATGACGACGATGCTGTCGCCGGGCGCCATGTCAGCCGTCCCCGTGGAGCGCATCGGCGATGGCGTGCGCCTGACGATATGCCTGGTGATGCGCGACCAGCACCGCCACCGCGCACGACGCCAGCCGCGTCAGCACCGAATCGGCGCGGCTGGTGAGGATCACCGGCACCCGCGCGCCGAGCACGATGCCGGCGGCCGCCGCCCCGGCCATGAACGACAGGCTCTTGGCCAGCATATTGCCCGCCTCCAGGTCGGGCGCGACCAGCACGTTGGCCTGCCCCGCCACCGGCGACACCAGCTGTTTGATGGCGGCCGCCTCGGGATCGATGGCATTGTCCATCGCCAGCGGGCCATCGAGAATGGCGCCCGTGATCTGGCCGCGGTCGGCCATCTTGCACAGCGCGGCGGCGTCGATGGTGGACGGCATCCTGGGGCTCACCGTCTCCACGGCCGCCAGGATCGCCACCCGCACCGGGTCGAAGCGCAACACGTGGGCCAGGTCGATGGCATTCTGCACGATGTCCACCTTGTCGGTGAGGCTGGGCGTGATGTTGACGGCGGCGTCGGTGATGATCAGCGGTTCGCGCCGGCCCGGCACATCCATCACGAAGCAGTGACTGAGGCGCCGCGCCGTGCGCAGGCCCGTGGCGGTGGCCACGACCGCGCCCATCAGTTCGTCGGTGTGCAGGCTGCCCTTCATCAGCATGGCCGCCCTGCCTTCGTGCACCAGTTCCACGGCGCGCGCGGCTGCCGCGTGGCTGTGCGGCGCATTCTCGATGGGCAGGCCCGAGATGTCGAGCTGCGCTGCGTCGGCCACCTGGCGGATGCGCGCGGCCGGCCCCACCAGGATGGGCGCGATCAGGCCGAGCCGGGTGGCGTCAAGCACGCCTTCGAGCGCGCTGCGGTCGCACGGGTGCGCCACGGCCACGGTCACGCGGCCCGACTTGCGGGCGACGTCGAGGAGGCGATCATAATGCGGATGCTGGGGGTCGGTCATGGGGTCTCCTGTGCTAACTCAACACCCATCATAACCAATAGTGCAAATTATGCAACCGCCGATTGCTGCACTGCGGCAGCAGCCGGCGCTGACCGCTTCTGCGCTGCTGCGCCGGACGATGTCTTCTTGATCACGCACATTGGCTTTTTGATATGGGCGCCTAAGCTGGTTGCTCCACCATGGATTTCAAAGGAGCCATCATGACTTCCCCCCTTTCCAACAACTGGTCGCCGCAGTTCCATTTTCCGTGGAGCGGCGGCGTCCAGCAACGCATCGATCCCGATTTCAACTGGTTCGCGCACTGGATCACGCCCGGCGCCGGCAACCCGTCGGTGGAGGAACGCGCGTTTACCGACGTGGCGTCGTACGGCATGCAGCTGGGCCTGATCACGGACGTGCTGCTGGCGCTGGAGCAGAAGACGCCGCTGACCGCTGCCGACGACGCGCACGCAGTCGGGGAACTGCACCGCATCCGCGCCTCGATCCGCGCGCTCAAGGCGCTCGATACCAGGCTGTCGAACGACAAGATCGTGGCGCTGGTGGCCGATGTCAATAAACGCGGCGGCAGCGAATTGACGCAGCTGGCGGCCCTGCTGCAACCGTTGCTTGCGCCGCAGCCGCCCGATGTGCATTAATGGCGGCGCCAGCCGAAGTACGCGCAGGCGAGCACGGGAATGCCCAGGGTGACGGCGGACACGATATCCCACACGCCGTCGCCCAACAACGCCGACATCAGGCCGATGGCCGTCAGCACAGCCATCAGGATCGGTCCGCCCCACAGGCGCCTGAAATGTGCGCTCATCGTTCTTCCCCTGCCAGCGCCGGTTCCCTGTCGGCTGCCACAGGCTGCGATGGCATGGTCACCTGCACGCCACGCTTGAGCCACAAGTACACCCCGCTGCCCAGCACGACTATCGTGGCAAGGTCGAGCAGCGCCCACAGGCACTGCAGCCAGCCGCCGCCGTAGTCGCCGAAGTGCAGCGGCTGCGACACAAGCAGGGCCGTCAAATACCACGGCAGCGCGCGGCGGTCCGTGATCGCGCTGGTCTGCGCGTCCACCAGCACCGGCTGGTACAGGCGCGACGTGAGCGGCTTGTCGCCGCGCAGGAAGATGCCGTAATGGTGGGGACTCGAAAACGCGGTGCCGGGGAAGGCCACGAAGCCCACCTGCATGGCCGGCCCGGCGGCCATGGCATTGGCCACGGCGGTGTCCATCGAGCCCAGTTTGGTGGGCGTGGGCAGGCCCTGGTATGGCGCGATCATGGCCGCCACTTCCGTATATTGGTAGTACTTGACCAGCAGGTCGGCCCAGGTGTTGATCATGCCGGTGGCGCCCACGACCAGCGCCCACGTGAGCGTGACGATGCCCAGCATATTGTGCAGGTCCAGCCATTTGACGCGCGGGCCGCGCGCGCGGCGCACCTCGCCGAAATGCAGCTTGCGCATGAACGGCGCGTACAAGACCACGCCCGAGACGATGGCCACGATTAACAGCAGCCCCATCAGCCCGAGGAACAGCTTGCCGTACAGGCCGGCATACAGGTCCACGTGCAAGTGAAACATCACGCCGAGGAACGTGCCCTCGAAGCTCGGTTCGCCCAGCACCCTGGCCGTGCGGGCGTCCACCGCAATCGACTTGAACTGCTCCGACGTGGGCGTATCGCCCATGGTCAGGTACCAGATAGCGCGGTCGTCGGCCTCCTGCGACAGATACATCATGACCTTGTGCGGATACAGGGCGCGGCCGGCGGCAATCACGTCGTCCAGGCTGGCCCTGGGCGTGGCGGCCGGCAGCGCCGGCGCCTCGATGGCGTTGCCCAGCGCGTGGTCGATCTCGTGGTGGTAGATCAGCGGCAGGCCGGTAAGGCACAGCAGCAGCATGAATACCGTGCAGACCAGGCTGCTCCACTTGTGTACCCAGGCCCAGCGGCGAACGTTGATGGTTTTCATAATCGGCAGCGCAATCGAGGAAGCTGCGATGATAATGCAAATCACTCGCGTTTAGTAGTGCCTTCGCCGGCACCCTGCGGCCCGGTGGCAGCGGCTGGCAGTGCTCAATGGCAGGGCTCAATAGCGGTGCTCAATGGCAGGGCTCAATACGTGCTGCGGCGCAGGCTACGCATCTGGAAGTCGTTCTGGTCGATCCAGCGGCGGGCGTCGTCGAGTTGCCGTTCCTGGCGGCGCAGGCGCTCGACCAGTTCGCGCCGCTCCTGCTCGCGGCGGCGGTCTTCTTTCGCGGCGTCATCCTTGGCCGGCTTGTCCTTGCCCGACTGGCCGTTGCGGTCGCGGTCCAGGCGGTCCAGGCGCCGGCGGGTGTCGATCACGCTCGCTTCCAGCTGGCTCGCTTCGTTCACTGCCAGCTGCTGCTTCGCTTCCGCGATGGCGTAGTCCTGGCCGCTCATGTATGCGCGCTTGAGCGGATTGCGCAGCGCTTCGCGGCATACTTCCACCGCCATGCCCGCGTTGGCGCGGCCGCGTTCGAAAGCATTGTCCGGCACGCAGTAGCGGGCGTTTTCCGCGTCCCACGCTTGCCCATACAGCGCGCGCGTGGCGGCAATCACGAACACGCCGTCGCGGCCGGCGCTGGCGATGCGCTGGTCGAGCTGGAACGGCTTGCCGTAGCCGTCGTCCCGGCCCGCCTGCGACCAGTAGTCGGCCAGCCGCTTTTCCCAGGCCTGGCGGTAGTCGGCTTCGAAGATCTTCAGGCCTTTGGCTTTGGCTTCCCTGCCGCGCGCGGCAAACTCGGTGCCGCAGACGGCGTCGCGCGCGCCCAGGTTGCGCCAGTAACTGACGATGCCGGCATTCCAGGCAGCGCGGTACACGTCTTCCTGCACCTGTACGCCGGCATCGCGGGCGGTGGCGGCGCGGACCAGGAACTCCTTGTCGGGCACGCCGTTGGCGGCGTCGTTGGCGCCAGCGTCCTGCCAGAACTGGCGGTTGCCCACGCGCCAGCCGCTGCCGTATGCGGCGGCGTCGAAGCGCGCCGGCGACGCGGCCGCCTCGCTGCGGCGCGCATCGGCCCGCGTGGCCGGCTGCCCTGCCACGCCATCGCGCTTGCCGATCCCCTCCCAGTACTGCGCATTGCCCTTGAGCCAGCCAGCGTCGTATGCCGGCTGGTTGACCGGCGTTTTGCGCTTGCGCACTTCCTCGCCGGCAGCGCGCACGGCAAACTGCGCCTGCGGCAGGCCGCGCGCGCCGTCCGCCGCGCCCACGGTCGACCACATCTCGGCATTGCCTGCCTGCCAGCCGGCCGCGTAGCGGACACCGGCATCCTGCGCGGCGGGCGGGTTGTTGCCGTGGTCGTCGCAAAATTCCTTGCGCTCGGCAAAGGTGGCGGGCGCGCCGTCGAGGCCGTCGGTTTTGCCGATCTGCTGCCAGTCGCCGGCCTGGCACGCTGCGATGCGCTGTTTGACCGACGCGGAGCAGCCGGCCAGCAGCAAGGGAATGGCAAATAACAGGAGCAGGCGCGATGGTGACAACATGGGATGGACGCTGTGGGTTGAAATTTAGCAACCAAATTATAATGCCAGGCTGTCTATAATTGCTGGTCTTTCATCACCACGAGGCAGGTGCCGCATGCTTGACGGTTTGCGACTGACGGGTCTGGCGCTGCTGGCCGGCGTGTCCGGTACGGCGGCGGCCGACATTTTCGCCACCATCGATGCGGCGCCGCTCGAGCAGGTCTGGCTCAACGCCGGTTTTTATTCGTACCACTTCGATCGTGGCCGGGGCCTGAACGACCGCAATCCGGGCCTGGGCGCCGAACTGCGGTTTTCAACCGTGGCGTCCGCCACAGTCGGACGGTTTTACAACAGCGACCGCGCCTATTCCAATTATGCGGGCGTGTATTACCAGCCGTTCAGGATCGGTCCCGTGCGGGTGGGCGCGGTGGTGGGGGCATTCGATGGCTACCCGAACATGCGGGAAGGCCGGTGGTTTCCCGCGCTGATACCGGCCGCCAGCGTGGAATACGGACGCGTGGGCGTCAACGTGGCGGTGGTGCCCAGGTATAAGGACCGGCTGTACGGGGCGTTGTCGGTGCAGCTGAAACTGCACATCGCCGACTAGCGCCGGGCGAGGACGGCCGGCTCGCGGCCGCCCCCATGCTTTACCCGGTGCCATACCCCGTACTTTAATTGCGCGACTTGGACACCGCGATCTGGTCGAGGATGTGCTTGGGCACGGCCGCGTAATGCTTGAACTCCATCGTGTACGTGGCGCGGCCCTGGGTGAGCGAGCGCAGCGTGGTCGAGTAGCCGAACATTTCCGCCAGCGGCACCAGGGCGCGGATGATCTTGCCGCCGCCACCGGCAATCTCGTCCATGCCTTGCACCATGCCCCGGCGCGACGTCAGGTCGCCCATGGCGTTGCCCATGAACTCTTCGGGCGTCTCCACTTCCACCTGCATCATCGGCTCGAGCAGCACCGGGTCGGCGCGGCGCATGCCTTCCTTGAACGCCATCGAACCGGCCATGCGGAACGCATTCTCGTTCGAGTCCACGTCATGGTACGAACCGAACGTGAGCGTGACCTTGACGTCCACCACCGGGTAGCCGGCCAGCACGCCGCTGCGCAGGGTTTCCTGCACGCCCTTGTCGACGGCCGGGATGAACTCGCGCGGCACCACGCCGCCCTTGATCGCATCGACGAACTGGAAACCCTTGCCCGGTTCCAGGGGATCGAGCGACAGCACCACGTGGCCGTACTGGCCGCGTCCGCCCGACTGCTTGACGAACTTGCCCTCGATGTCGGACACCGACTTCTGGATCGTTTCGCGGTACGCCACCTGCGGCTTGCCCACGGTCGCTTCCACGCCGAACTCGCGCCGCATGCGGTCCACCAGGATTTCCAGGTGCAGCTCGCCCATGCCGGACATGATGGTCTGGCCCGATTCCTCGTCGGAATGGACGCGGAACGACGGGTCTTCCTGCGCCAGCCGGTTCAGGGCGATGCCCATCTTTTCCTGGTCGGCCTTGGTTTTCGGCTCCACCGCCTGCGAAATCACCGGCTCCGGGAAGATCATCTTTTCCAGCACGATCACGTGGTCGGGCGCGCTGAGGGTGTCGCCGGTGGTCACGCCTTTCAGGCCCACGGCAGCGGCAATGTCGCCCGCATACACTTCCTTGATCTCCTTGCGCTCGTTGGCGTGCATCTGCAGGATGCGGCCCAGCCGTTCCTTTTGCGACTTGGTGGGGTTGTACACCGTGTCGCCGGAATTGACCACGCCCGAATACACGCGGAAGAACGTCAGCTGTCCCACGAACGGATCGGTCATGATCTTGAACGCCAGCGCCGAGAACGGATCGCTGTCGGTCGGATGGCGTTCGATCGGCCTGTCGTCTTCATCGGTGCCGGCAATGGCGGGCACGTCGACCGGCGACGGCAGGTACTCGATCACCGCGTCCAGCATCGCTTGCACGCCGCGGTTTTTAAAGGCGCTGCCGGCCAGCATGGGCACGATCTCGTTGCGGATGGTGCGCAGGCGCAGTCCGGCCTTGATCTCGGCTTCGGTCAACGCTTCGCCTTCGAGGTATTTGTCGAGCAGCTCGGGCGTGGCCTCGGCCGCCGCTTCCACCAGCTTGTCGCGCCATTGCTGCGCCTGCGCCTGCAGCTCGGCGGGGATGTCCTCGTACGTGAACTTGACGCCCAGGCTCTCGTCGTCCCAGTTAATCGCGCGCATTTTCACCAGGTCGATCACGCCATGGAAATGGTCTTCCGCGCCCAGCGGCAGCTGGATCGGCACCGGCACGCCTTTCAGGCGGGTAGCGATCTGTTCGCGCACGCGCAAGAAATCCGCGCCCACGCGGTCCATCTTGTTGACGAACGCAATGCGCGGCACCTTGTATTTATTGGCCTGGCGCCAGACGGTTTCCGACTGCGGCTGCACGCCGCCCACGGCGTCGTACACCATCACGGCGCCGTCGAGCACGCGCATGGACCGTTCCACCTCGATCGTGAAGTCGACGTGGCCGGGGGTATCGATGATGTTGATGCGGTGCTCGTCGAAATTGCCGGCCATGCCTTTCCAGAACGCGGTGGTGGCGGCCGACGTGATGGTGATGCCGCGCTCCTGCTCCTGTTCCATCCAGTCCATGGTGGCCGCGCCGTTGTGCACTTCACCGATTTTGTGATTGACGCCCGTATAAAACAGGATGCGCTCGGTGGTGGTGGTTTTACCGGCATCGATGTGAGCGCTGATGCCGATGTTGCGATAGCGCTCGATGGGTGTTTTACGGGTCATCACAAATCTCCTGGATAAACAATCTGCACAAGGACACGGGGTCCCGGGTAACCTCAAGTGCGGTGCTGTTGGACGATTTCAAGTAGTCAATAAAGTTTCCAAATGTGCGACGTACCGAACAGCAATTAATATAGTCTGTGGACTAAACTGCAAGCTTACATCTCACCGGGAATATCTGCATGACTGTCCGACCGAAAACCGCCCTTTTCCTCTCCTTAGGCATGGCCCCCGCTCTCGCTTTGGCCCAGGCCGCCCCCATCGAACCCCAGGAACTCGAATTGCGCGTCGAGCGTTGCTCCGTCCTCGGCGACGCCAGCGCCCGCCTCGCGTGCTATGACGGCCTGGCGCGCAAGACGCCCGGCGGCCAGGTGGCAGCGGCCCCTGCCGTAGGCGGCCCCGCCACGGAGGCGGAAAAAATCGCTTCCGCCAAAGGCACCGACGGCGCCGACGCGCCGCCGCGCACCCAGCCCGACGCACCGCCTCCTCCGGCCGAGGCCGCATTGCCGCCCAAGGTGGCGGAGCTGACCACGATTCCTGCCGAAGACAAGGTGTCGCGCATGGTGCAGGCGTGGGAGCTGGACCGGTCGGCCAAACGGGGCGTGTTCAATTTCCGCCCGCACCGCGACAGCTATTTGTTGTTGGCCAACTACAGCAGCAGCAATAACGACCAGCCATTCCAGGAATTTTCGCCGGACGGCCTGAAGTCGCAGCACGTGGAACTGATGTACCAGCTGAGCTTTAAGATGAAAATGCTGGAACAGGCGTTCAGCTATCCGGTCGACCTGTGGTTCGGCTACACGCAGGAGAGCTTCTGGCAGGCGTACAACCGCTCCGAGTCGAGCCCGTTCCGTGAAACCAACTACCAGCCCGAGCTGATGCTGACCACGCCGCTGGCGCTGAACCTGGGCGGCGTGGACGTGCGCTACCTGACGCTGGGCCTGGTGCACCAGTCGAACGGCCAGACGTCGACGCTGTCGCGCAGCTGGAACCGGGTCTATGCCCAGATCGGCGCCGAAAAAGGCAACTTCGCGCTCAACTTCCGCATCTGGCACCGGCTGGACAATGCCCGGTCGGACAACGACAACATCGACATCACCGATTACCTCGGTCATGGCGACCTGACGGCCAGCTACCGCTGGAACGGCCACGAAATCACCATGCTGGCGCGCCGCAACCTGCATACCGACCACGGCGCCCTGCAGCTGGGCTGGGCATTCCCGGTGGCGGCCAACCTGAAAGGGTATGTGCAGGGCTTCACCGGCTATGGCCAGAGCCTGATCGACTACAACTACGCGCAGAAATCGATCGGCGCCGGCGTCAAGGTCGATTTCTAAACGCGCTTACCGGCGCGCGCCCCCACCGAGGATGCGCGCCGGCAGCATGACCACCGCGCGCAGCAATGCGAACACCCCTTCCACGCCGATGCCGATCAGGCGCAACGGCAGCAACATCAGCCAGCACAGCGGGTATAACACCAGCGCCAGCAAGGCCAGCGGCCAGCAGCAGAACAGCACCACCAGCCAAAGCAAAAAAGTGAACATGCAGCGCTCCCGTATCCAGGCATTGTCGACATCGACAGCGTAGACAGGCAGCGCGGCGCAGGCAATGGTCGTGCGACCAACTGCGCCGGGCGGGGATCAGACGGGGAAAATGCGGGGATGAGCGCGGCTCACTGGCCGACGCAGATGATCTTGGTGATGTACTCGTGCGCGTTCGGCTTTTTCTTGCCGGCCCACGCGATCGCCTCATTGGCCTGATCGATGGTGAGGATCGACGCCTTTTCCTTCGATTTGATGAAGGACACTCCTTCGAAGACGCCGTCCTTGCTGCGCATGACCTTGGCGAACACGGGCGGCTTGGCGTCGCCGTCGGCGATCTTGTTTTGCTGGACGAGGTAGCGTTGGTCGATCTGTTCCATGGCACTTTCTATCGCTGTGACTGTAAAAGCGGCAGTATACGCTGTTCTCGTCCGCGCAGTGAGTTCAGGCGAAGGCCGGCACTTGTGTCGTGGCCGGTGTCGCGGGCTGGGCCGCCGCCTCGAAGACCAGTTCCGCCTTGAGCGACGCCTGCAGCGACGGGATCGCGCCGCCGGCGCGGTACTGGAAACTGACCTGCAGCAGATCGCCTTCGCGCGCCTTGATCGGCGCCGCCAGCGGCAACGTCATGTAATGGTTGAGCCAGTCGATCGTGGTGGCCCGGTCCTGCACCACGGCCAGCACATTCTTGGTCACGAAGCGCATGGCGCTGATCTCGCCGTTGCGCTGGACCACGAACTTGCCCTGCCACGCATACGACAGCTGGCACGGCTGGCTGAAGTCGATGATGGCGTATACGGCCGGCGGCGCCATTTCCACCGTGCCCGGGTACACGACCTGGGTTTCCTGGAACTGCACGATGGGTGCATAAAACCCTTCGAAATCGTATTCCTGCTGCAGCGGCTGCACGGCCATGATCACGGCTTCGGGCAGGAACACGGGCAGCGGACCGCCAAAGCGCTCGAGATAGCGGCGCTTGAACGATTCGATCACTTCTACCTGCTTTTCGCGCAGCATGGCCACGTGGATCATTTCGCAGATCACCACGTCCACCGGTTCGGGCGGCAGGTATTCGAACGCGTCCGCGTGGATCACTTCCACTTTCTCGCCGTTGGGATTGAGCGCCAGCATCTTGCGCGCCTCCTTCACCATGTCCGGGTTAAATTCCACGCAATACACCTTGGCCGCCTTGGCTGCCGCAAACCACGACAGCACACCCGTGCCGCCCCCCAGTTCGAGCACCTTGGCGCCGGTCCGCACCGCGTAATCGATGGCGGATTTGAACCCGTGCATGCGGTTCTGGTCCATCAGCATATTGTGATGGTAGTGGACTGGAATGAATTGCCCCAGATAGCAGCTTTCGATCTCGCGTTCGTTGAGCATGGATGTCCTCGTTAAAAGTCGCACTGACAGCGGATGCAATGCGGATAGCTTATTATCGGGAATTTTCGCGCAGCACGATGGGCCGAGATGGCGTTGAAACACCCGTCAGTTCGTTCCTTGGCGCACACTGGATGCCGTTTATGCACTGTTATCGGTTACACTATGCGCCGGGTTTCAGGGAGAGCGGCATGTCCATACAACAACGCAATAACGTCCACTGCTATGGCGATGGCCCCACCACCATCATGTTTGCCCATGGCTATGGCTGCGACCAGCAGATGTGGCGTTTCATCTACCCTGCCTACAGCGCCCGCTACCGCATCATCCTGTTCGACCTCACCGGCAGCGGCGGCTCCGACCTGTTCGCCTATGACCGCGATAAATATGGCGACCTGCACGGTTATGCCGAGGATGTCCTGGAGATTATCGAGTTGTATGCAAAAGGCAAGGTCATTTTTGTCGGCCACTCCGTGAGCGCCATGATCGGCCTGCTGGCCACCATCGACCGCCCCGAGTGCTTTGCCGCCCAGATCATGCTGGGGCCGTCCGCGTGCTACCTCAACGACCGCGACTACGTGGGCGGCTTCAATGCCGAAGACCTCGACAGCCTGCTGCAACTGGTCGATGTCGATTATATCGAGTGGGCGCGGCGCATGGCGCCCGCCATCATGGGCGCTACGCACAAGCCGGGGCTGACCAGCGAGTTGCTGAGCCGCTTCGAGCAGAACGATCCCGAGATCGCCCGCCACTTCGCCCGCGTGACGTTCACCGCCGACCACCGTGCGGACTTGCCCAAGTCCACGGTGCCGGCCCTGGTGCTGCAATGCAGCGACGACCTGGTGGCGCCCCGCGAAGCGGGGGAATTCATCCGCGATCACATGCAGGACTGCGCGCTGCGGGTGATCGACAACGTGGGGCATTGCCCGCACCTGAGCGCGCCGGAGGACAGCTCCGCGCACATCGACGCCTTTCTGGCCCGGCTGGGCTGCTAGCGCTGCGGTTTCACCTGGCTGGCCAGGTGGGCGTCGATCGCCTTGGCAATCCACGGCTTGTCGGCCTTGAGGGCGAAGCCGGACGCGGTCAGGTGGAAGCCGCCATCCTTGAGCGTGGCATCCGCTCCGCGCGCGAGCAGAACTTTGACCACGTCTTCCTGTCCTTCGCGTGCGGCCAGCATCAGCGGCGTCAGGCCTGCCGGGGCTTCGGCGTCGATGCGGGCTTGGTGGTCGAGCAATAAATTGGTGATCTCCACGCTGCCGCCGGCCGCCGCGTAATGCAGCGCGCTCCAGCCCTGCTGGTTGACCCTGGCCCCGCGCCGCAGCATGTCCACGACCAGCGGCATATTCTTGCGGAACGCCGCCATCATCAGCGCCGTGTTGCCATTGGGCGCCTTGGCTTCCAGATCGATGCCGGGCGTCTCCAGCAAGGCGGTGGCAACCTTGTTGGCGTCGTGACGGATGGCCACGATCAGCCCCGTTTCGCCGCCCGCGTCGCGCGCGTTGGGACGCACCCCATCGGCCAGCGCCTTTTTGACGCCTGCCACGTTATCGAGCTGTACCGCGCGGAAGTAACGCACTTCCGCCGGCGTTGGCTCGGCGACTGGTTCGGCTGCCAGCGTGATGCCGGTGGTGAGCCCGGTCGTCATGACCAGCAACGCGGCCACCACCAGTTGTCGGCGCATGGTATTCATGCAACCGCCGCCGCTGGCGTCAGCTTAGCCACATTGAACAGTTTATAAAAATTGGCCGTGGTATGCGCTGCCACTTCTTCCACCGGGATGCCCCTGAGCCTGGCAATGTATTCGCCCACGTGGGCGACGTAGCCGGGCTCGTTGGTGCGGCCGCGGAACGGCACCGGCGCCAGGTACGGCGAATCGGTCTCGATCAGCATGCGCTCGAGCGGCACTTCCAGCGCCACGGCCTGCAGATCCTTGGCGCTTTTGAAGGTGACGATGCCGGAGAACGAGATATAAAAGCCCAGCGCGATGGCGGCGCGCGCCACGTCCAGCGACTCCGTAAAGCAGTGCATCACGCCCGCCACGCCGCCCGCTTCCGGCGCGGCGCCTTCTTCGCGCAGAATGCGGATGGTGTCCTCGCTGGCGGCGCGGGTATGGATGATCAGCGGCTTGCGGGTGATGCGCGACGCCCGGATATGGGTGCGGAAGCGCTCGCGCTGCCATTCGAGGTCGCCTTCCAGGCGGTAGTAGTCGAGCCCGGTCTCGCCGATGGCGATGATCTTCGGATCGTCGGCCAGCGCGACCAGTTGTTCGACCGTCGGTTCCGGCGTGTCTTCGTAATCGGGATGCACGCCGACCGAAGCGTAGATGTGCGGATACTTGTGGGCCAGCGCCAGCACTTGCGGGAAATCGGGCAGGTCGACCGACACGCACAGCGCGTGCGTGACCTGGTTGTCGGCCATCCTGGCCAGGATCTCGGGCATGCGAGCGGCCAGCTCGGGGAAATTGATGTGGCAGTGGGAATCGATATACATACCGCGATTGTACCGCTAGTCCCCAATGCGCGGCTACAGGGTGTGGGTGGCGCGGGCCGAGCGCAGCGCCGGCCCCAGGATTTCCTCGATGCGCTGGCGTAGGCCCTGGCCCGTTTCGTCGTCCGGAAAATGGATGCCCACGCCCTGTGCCTTGTCGTGGTGGGCGCCGGCCGGGGTGATCCATACCACCTTGCCGGCGATCTGGTGCTTGGTCGACTCGTCCATCAGGGTCAGGATCACGAAAATCTCGTCGCCCAGCTTGTGCGGTTTCGGTGTGGCGATGAACAGGCCGCCGTGCTTGAGGAACGGCATGTACGCCGCATACAGCGCCGCCTTTTCGCGGATCGCCAGCGACAGCACGGTCGGCCGCACCTGGGCGGCGGACAGTGGCGCAAACGGATCGGGCGGGCTGTCAGCGGACATCGTTATCCTTCGGTCAATGCAGGCACGCGGCAGTATAGTCGAGCAACATATCCTCCAGGAACAGCTTGGGCGACAACGGGTGGTCCGACGTGGCCCGCCGCTCGTTGACGCCCTTGATCGTGGCCAACAGGCGGCTCACGTGGATCTTGTCCGCCAGCCCGGCCAGCTCGCGCTGGTAACGGGGATAGTAGCGCACGCTGCCCGCCAGCTTGTACGAAAACACATCATACAGCCAGCGCTGCAACCACGACACCTGGGCCGTGAGCGGCACCTTCTGCAGCTTGTCGGCCACCTTGAGCGCGCCTTCCACGCTCGGGTGCGCCAGCAGTTGCAGCAGCATTTCCAGGTCGTCGCGGCTACCCGCTTCCGCCTGCGCCATGGCCGCCAGCGGCGCCCCGCCCTGTTCGCGCAGCCAGCTGTCGGCGTCCGCCACGCCCTGCTCCTTGAGCCATGCCAGCGCTTGCGCATGCGGCGGCATCGGCAGCGCAAACTTGCGGCAGCGCGACAGGATGGTGGGCAGCAAGCGGTCGAGGCTGTTGGATGCCAGCAGGAACACGGTGCCCGGCGGCGGTTCCTCCAGCGTTTTCAGCAGCGCGTTCGAGGCGGGCATGTTGAGCGCTTCGGCCGGGTACAGCACCACCACCCGCAGTCCCGCGCGGTGGGTGGAGACGTTCATGAAATCGGCCAGATTGCGGATCTGCTCGATCTTGATGTCCTTTGACGGCGCCTTGGTCGATTTCGAGGCCTTCTTGCCGTCGCCCTCGCCGTCCTCGCCCTCGGGCGGTTCGTCTTCCAGCGCCTCGGGCCGCACGCGCCGGTAGTCCGGATGGTTGCCCTGGGCAAACCAGCCGCACGAGGCGCACTGGCCGCAGGCATGGCCGTCGGGCCGCACGGCCTCGCACAGCAGGCCCTGGGCAAACTGCTCGATGAAATCGGCCTTGCCGATGCCGGCCGCGCCATGGAACAGGATGGCGTGCGGCATACGCGGGCGCAGTAGCTGCAGCTGTTGCCAGGAGGCTTGCTGCCAGGGATAGATGGAGTGGGTCATTCTCGGTATTGTGTTTTAAAACATGCGTGATTGCAATGCCGCAATGACTGGCGCGCGGCGGGTCTGCAATTGTAAGCCTGTAACGATCCGCTTGCCCCGCATCTGCCCGGATTCGGCCACGGTGGCAAATGGGCGCTGCCCGGCCATGGCCGCGGCAGCCGCGGCCGCCGCCGGCATCAGGCCAGCAATCGCTCCACGATGGCGGCAATCTCGACTTCGATCTGCGCAATGGTGCGGGTGGAGTCGATCAGGCGGAAGCGCTGCGGAAATTGCGTGGCGCGGCGCAAATATTCGTTGCGGGCGGCGCCGAAGAAATCGGCTTTTTCCTGCTCGAACTTGTCGAGCGAGCGGGTGGCGTCCAGGCGCGCGCGCGCCACGTCCAGCGGCACATCGAACAGCAGCGTCAGGTCCGGCTGCAGATGCGGGTGCACCCACTGCTCGAGCGCTTCCAGCTTGGCCAGGTCCATGCCGCGCCCGCCGCCCTGGTAGGCAAAGCTGGCGTCCGTAAACCGGTCGGAAATCACCCAGGCGCCGCGCGCCAGCGCGGGCGAGATCACCTGCGCCAGGTGCTCGCGGCGGCTGGCGAACATTAACAAGGCTTCGGTTTCCAGGTGCATCGGTTCGTGCAACACCAGTTCGCGCAGCTTTTCGCCGAGCTGGGTGCCGCCCGGTTCGCGCGAGCTGACCACGTCGATGCCGCGCGCCTGCAGATACCGGGTCACGAACGCGATGTGCGTGGACTTGCCGGCGCCGTCGATGCCCTCGAAGGTGATGAATTTACCGCTGTGATGGTTGGTGCTGAAGTCGGTCATGATTATCGTTGGTACTGATTCACTGCCCGGTTATGCTCGGGCAGCGTGTCGGAAAATTTGCTGGTGCCGTTGCCACGGGCAACGAAATACAGGGCGGCCGTCTTGGCCGGCGACATCGCGGCCGCCAGCGACTGCACGCCCGGCAGCGAGATCGGCGTGGGCGGCAGGCCGTTGCGCGTATAGGTATTGTACGGGGTGTCCGCTTCCAGGTCTTTTTTGCGGATATTGCCTTCGAACTTGAGCCCCATGCCGTAGATCACGGTGGGGTCGGTCTGCAACATCATGCCCAGACGCAGGCGGTTGACGAAGACGGCCGCGATCATATTGCGCTCGGACTTTTGCCCGGTTTCCTTTTCCACGATGGACGCCATGATCAGCGCCTCGTACGGCGTCTTGTACGGCAGGCCCGCATCGCGCTTGGCCCACGCCTTGTCGAGCCGGTTGAGCATCATGGTGTGCGCCTGGCGGTAGATCTGCAGCTCGCTCACGCCCTTGGCAAACAGATAGGTATCGGGGAAGAACAGGCCTTCGGGACGCTGGTATTCGGAACCGATGGCGCGCATCAGATCGGCGTCGCTGAGGGTCGAGGTATCGTGTTTGAGGCCGGGATGGGCGTCGATCGCGGCGCGCATCTGGCGGAAGCTCCAGCCTTCGATGATGGTCAGCTGCTCCTGGGCGAACTCGCCGCGCACCAGCAGGTCGATCAGCCGGGTGGGCGTGGTGCCCGGCTTGAGTTCGTACGAACCGGCCTTGATGCGGCTGCTCTTGCCCGTCGTGCGCGCCAGCAGGTTGAACAGCAGCGGCTGGATCGGCACGCCCGCTTCGGCAATCTGCTGGCCGGCCGCATGGGCCCCGCTGCCGGGCACGATCGTGAAAGCGATGGGCACGGCGTCGCCGGTCGTGATCGGCGCCTGCTGCCAGTACAGGAAGTAGCCGCCGCCCGCGAGCGCCAGCAAAATGCAGAGGGTAATTATTTTTTTAATGAAAGCCATCTCAACGCCAGAAATTGAATCAATCGTACAGCTTGCCACAGCTTGCCGCTTGCAGGGGCCACGGCGCCAGCGCCACGCTTTTGCACCGTGTCCGACGCGATCGGCGCGACATCACTATAATGAGCCCGTAATGATAATGCTTTATTAGTCAAATACGTCGTCAAATATTGGAAATTATGTCATCCTGGAACGAACTTTTAGCCGCACCGGCCGGCCCGCTGACCACCACCCAGCTTGCATCCGGCTTCGTTGCGCCGATTACCACGTTGGGGCTGATCGCCCTGGACGGCGAAGAGTCGGCAAAATTCCTGCATAGCCAGCTGACCAACGATGTCGAACACCTGGGCCCGGCCGACGTGCGCCTGGCCGGCTACTGTTCGCCCAAGGGCCGCCTGCTGGCGTCGTTCCTGATGTGGCGCAGCGGGTCCACCATCTTCCTGCAGCTGTCGCGCGAGATCCAGGCGGCCGTGCAGAAGCGTCTGTCGATGTTCGTGCTGCGCGCCAAGACCAAGCTGACCGACGCCACCGGGCTGGGCGACCACGAAGTCGTGCTGGGCTTTGGCGGCGACAAGGCCGAGGCCGTGCTGCAAAGCTGGTTCGACACCCTGCCCGCGCAACCGTTTACCCGTTGCGATCATCCGCTCGGCACGCTCCTGCGCGTGGCCGACGCGTTTGGCGCGCCCCGTTACCAGTGGCTGATGTCGGCCGCCACCGCCAACACCATCGCCGCCGAACTGGCCGACCGCTTGCCGGTCGGCGGCGACCAGGCCTGGCGCCTGGCGGAAATCCATGCCGGCGTGCCGCAGATCGACAAGGCTACCCAGGAGCAGTTCGTGCCGCAGATGGTCAATTATGAGCTGCTGGGCGCGGTCAATTTCAAAAAGGGCTGCTACCCGGGCCAGGAAATCGTGGCGCGCAGCCAGTATCTGGGCAAGCTCAAGCGCCGAACCACGCTGGTCAGCATCGCCGATCCGGCCGCCGTGGCCGGCGCCGAAGTGTTTGCCACTGCCGACCCGGCGCAACCGTGCGGCATGATTGTCAATGCCGCGCCCAATGGCCTGGGCGGCGTCGATGCGCTGGTGGAAATGAAGCTGGCCGCCATCGACGCCGCGTCAGTGCGCCTGAGGTCGGCCGAAGGGCCGGCATTGACGTTCCTTGCCATGCCCTACGTGCTGGAACCGCTCGACCTCTAGCATGGATCTCTATATTTATTACAAGGTCGAAGACGCCCACGCCGCGCCCTTGCAGGCGGCGGTCGTCCGCATGCAGGCGCAGCTGGCCGAGCAGTTCGGCATCGTCGGCGCGCTCAAGCGCCGCCCCGAAGCATCGAACGGCGTGCAGACGTGGATGGAAATCTACCCCGATGCGCAGGGCAACCTGCCGGGCACGCTGGCCGACGCCGTGGACCGCGCCGGCCTCGCCGCCTGGATCAGCGGCGCGCGCCATACCGAAGCGTTCGTGGATGTCGTGCCATGTGCCTGATCGTATTTGCATGGAAAGTTCTGCCGTCGGTGCCGCTGGTGGCTGCCGCCAACCGCGACGAGTTCTATCAGCGCGCCACCGCGCCCGCTGCACCGTGGCCCGAACATCCGCAAGTGTTTGCCGGCCGCGACCTGCAGGCCGGCGGCAGCTGGATGGGCATCGCCCAGCTGGCCCACTGCGGCAGCGGCGCCCGCTTTGCGGCAATCACCAACATCCGCGCACCCGGCGAGCACAAGGACAATGCGCCGTCGCGCGGCCAGCTGGTGGCCGACTACCTGGCCGGATGCATGAGCCCGCAAGAATACGTGGCGTCGCTGCGCGACACCGCGGGCGCCTATAACGGCTTCAACCTGGTGCTGGGCGACCGCGATACGCTGATCTGGTATTCCAACCGCGGCGAGGCCGACCCGCGCAACGGCCAGCCCCTGGCGCCGGGCGTGTACGGCGTGTCGAACGCCTTGCTCGATGCGCCATGGCCGAAAGTAGTGAAAACCAAGGCCCAGTTCGCCAGCCTGCTGTGCCTGGGCGCGCCGGACGAGGCCTTCTTTGAAATGCTGTCCGACACCACGCCAGCGCCCGACCAGCGCTTGCCGGAGACGGGCGTGCCACTGGACCTGGAACGCGTGCTGTCGTCAGTGCGCATCGAAAGCCCCGGCTACGGCACCCGCACGTCCACCGTCGTCAAACTGTATGCCGATGCGACGGCAACGTTGCAGGAAGAACTGATCCACTGATAGTTGCCGAAGCTGGCCAATGCGGACGCAGTCCGACGGCGACCGGCAGTCACTCGCGCATCAACCGCAACCGCCAGCCGGCGATCCGTCATCCCCGCGCAAGCGGGGATCCCGAGCCAGCGGGGATCCCGAGCCAGCGGCCAGCGTCCCGCGCCAGCGACTAAAACCTGTGGTGCATATGGATGTGCCGAATCCCCGCCTCGTAAAACTCCTCACCCTCGATGGCAAAGCCATGGCGTTCGTAAAATGCGGCGGCGTGGCTCTGGGCGCTCAGCGCCACGTGGCGTTCGCCGCGGCTGCGGGCCTGCGCCATCAATCCCTGCAATAGCGCGCCGCCGACGCCGGTGCCGCGGCCGGCCTTGCGCACGGCCATGCGGCCGATGTGGCCGTCAGGCAGCAGGCGGCCCGTGCCTACCGGTACGCCGGCCGCGTCATACGCGACTGCGTGCAGGCACAGCGGATCCATATTGTCCATTTCCAGTTCGGCGGGGACGCCCTGCTCTTCGACAAAAACTTCGGTGCGTATCAGTTTGGCGTCCGGCGCCATGGTGGCCCAGTCGCCGTAGCGGATGGTGGGAGGTGCGCTTGCGTTCATCGTGGTTGAGTAAATTAGACAGGAAGCTTATTGTCGCACGCCAGGTGCTGCTCGAGAAAGTCCACGCACACGCGCACCTTGGCCGAGCTGGCCAGCCGTTCGGGATACACGGCCCATACATTGGCCTGCTGCGTGTAAGCGGGCAGCACTTGCACCAGTTCGCCGCGATCGAGGTAAGGCTGCGCGTCCCATAGCGAGCGCAGCACGATGCCCGCGCCCGCCACGGCCCATTGCAGCGCGATCTCGCCATGGTTGGTGGAAAGCGGTCCCGTGACCTTGACGACTTCCTCGGTCGCGCCATGGCGCAGGCGCCAGACGCCGAACGGCAAGTCGCGCTCCTTGATCGGCAGGCAGTCGTGACCGGCCAGCTCGGCCAGCGCGCGCGGCGTGCCGCGCCGCGCCAGGTACGCCGGCGCCGCGCACAGGATGCGGTGGTTGTCCATCAGCTTGCGGGCGATCAGGTGCGGTTCGATGTCTTCGCCCACCCGGATATCGAGGTCGAATCCTTCGCCCACGATGTCGACCAGCCGGTCCAGCACTTCGAAGCGCACCTGCAGCGCCGGATGTGCGGCCACCAGCCGGGCAATTGCCGGCGCCACCACGTTGCGGCCGAAGCCGAAGCTGCTACTGATGCGCAACTGCCCGCGCGGCACGCCCTGGCGCTCGGCCACCTCGTCGAACAAGCCGTCCAGGCTGGCAAGAATGGACAGCGCGCGCGCATACACCTGCTCGCCATCGGCACTGACTACCACCCGCCGCGTATTGCGGTGAAACAGGCGCACGCCCAGCGCCTCTTCGAGGATGGCGATGCGCTTGCTGACGTACGCAGGCGACATGCCCAATTCATCGGCGGCGCCCGCAAAGCTGGACCTGCGCACCGCGGCGGCAAACACCCGCAAGTCACCATTGGCAATGTCTTTATTCACGATGCGTGTTTTATGGGATCACAATACAAGCCATTGTAAACGCTTCGTCATGGCGTAAGCTGTGTTCTTCCAACAAATTACTTACCCTCGCACAGGAGAGCGGCATGAAAACCCATCGAATCGCAGTGATTGCCGGCGACGGCATCGGCAAGGAAGTGATGCCCGAGGGCATACGCGTGGTGGAAGCGGCGGCGCGCCGGTTCGGCATCGGCATCGAATGGACCACGTTCGAGTGGGCCAGCTGCGACTACTACGCCCGGCACGGCACGATGATGCCCGACGACTGGTTCGACCAGCTCAAGGGCTACGACGCCATCTTTTTTGGCGCGGTAGGCTGGCCGGCGCTGGTGCCCGACCATATTTCGCTGTGGGGGTCGCTGCTGAAATTGCGCCGCCAGTTCGACCAGTACGTGAACCTGCGGCCGGTGCGCCTGATGCCGGGCGTGCCTTGCCCGCTGGCCAACAAGCAGCCGGGCGACATCGATTTTTACATCGTTCGCGAAAACACCGAAGGCGAATACTCTTCCGTGGGCGGCAAGATGTTCGAAGGCACGGACCGCGAATTCGTGCTGCAGGAGTCGGTGTTCACCCGCACCGGCGTGGACCGGGTGCTGAAATATGCGTTCGAGCTGGCGCAAACGCGCCCGAAAAAACACCTGACGTCCGCCACCAAGTCGAACGGCATTTCGATCAGCATGCCGTACTGGGACGAGCGCTTTGCGCTGATGGGCCACGATTACCCCGACGTGCGCTGCGACCAGTACCACATCGACATCCTCACCGCGCGCTTCGTGCTGTCGCCCGAGCGTTTCGACGTGGTGGTGGCGTCCAACCTGTTTGGCGACATCCTGTCCGACCTGGGCCCGGCCTGCACCGGCACCATCGGCATCGCGCCGTCCGCCAACCTGAATCCGGACCGCACCTGGCCGTCGCTGTTCGAACCGGTGCACGGCTCGGCGCCGGATATCTACGGCCAGAACATCGCCAACCCGGTGGCCATGATCTGGTCCGGTGCGATGATGCTCGATTTCCTCGGCAACGGCGACGCCAGCTATCGCGCCGCGCACGACGCCATCCTGGCGGCCATCGAAGCGACGATCGCCACCGGCCCCCGCACGCCCGACCTGGGCGGTACGGCAAACACGACCGAGGCCGGCATGGCCATTGCGGCCGCGTTGGGGTAAGTTTGCCTTGGACCAGGGGCCGGGCCGCAGGCCTTGAAACGCTTACTTGGCAGCAGTGATCACACCGCACGCCAGGCGGCCGCCGGCATTGCCGGTGGGCTGGGTTTTCAGGTCGTCCGGTGCGGTGTGCACGATCACGCCGCGGTTCAACGCGTTGACCGGGCTGCCGTCGGTTAGGCTCAGCTGTGCCAGCGGCACGGTCACGTCCAGCGTGGCGACGCCCTTGGCGTCGGCCGTGATGTTGCCGAAGTCGCCGCTGTGCTTGCTTGCATGCGCAGGGTCGCCGTGCGGCGCGCTGGTCGGATTGAAATGGCCGCCGGCGCTGCTGCCGTCCGGCGCCGAGCAGTCGCCTTTCTCATGGATGTGGAAACCGTGCTGGCCTGGCGTCAGCCCGTCGACCTTGGCCTTGACATGCACGCCGTCGGCGGTTTGCTCGAAGGTGACCAGGCCGCCCACTTTGCTGCCCGAGGTGGGCGCCAGCCTGGCTTGCGCGGTGACGTTGGCGGCAGCAGCGCACTGCATGGCGCCCAGCGCCAGCAGGCAGGTGATGGCGATGTGTTGACTGGCTTGTTTCATGGTGTCGTCCTTGTCGTGGTAAAGGTGGGGGTCAATCGGCGTGGGATGGATGCGATAGGCGCTCGATACGATAGCAGCTCGATACAATTGGAGCTCGATACGACAGGCGCTCGATGCGATGGTGGACACTCCTATCGTGATGCATCACACTCAAATCATATCAACTTTACCAATTGCTTGCCAAAATTGAACCCCTGCAGTAAACCGATGAATGCATCGGGCGCGGCAGCCAGTCCCTGGGCCACGCTTTCCCGGTATTTGACCTGTTGCGAGGCCACCAGTTCCGCCAGGTCCTGCAATCCCCGCTCCCAGAATTCCATGTGTTCGGTGACGATAAAGCCGCGCACCGTCAAGCGGTTAATCAGGAGCAGCCGCGCGTTCTTGATCGACACATCGGCGCCGCCAAAGCCGGCAATGATGCCGCACAGGGCAATGCGGCCGAAGGCGTTGGTGCGGGCCAGCGCGGCATCGAGCGACGCTCCGCCCACGTTTTCGAAAATGCCGTCGATGCCGTCCGGCGTGGCAGCGGCCAGGTCCGCCTCCAGGTTGCCGGCCTTGTAGTCGACACATGCGTCAAAACCGAGCTCGTCGATAACGTACGCGCATTTATCGGGGCCGCCGGCAATGCCCACCGCGCGGCAGCCGTGCAGCTTGGCCAACTGGCCGAC
>JBEVMD010000334.1:0-4105 GCA_040508835.1 Duganella sp.
CTTGCGCAGGATGTCGATGGTCTTGTCGATTTCCGCATCGGTGACGTCAGCCTTGACGGTCTCGATTTCCACGGTGGTCAGGTCGCCCACGGCCACTTCCGGATAGACTTCGAAGGTTGCGTCGAAGGTCAGCACGCCTTCTGGCGACTCTTCCTTCGGCTGGATGTTCGGGTAGCCGGCGACGCGCACTTGCGCTTCGTTTGCGGCGTCGTTGAAAGCGCGGCCAACTTTATCATTGAGCACTTCGGTTTCGATCTGATAACCGTATTGTGCTGCGACCATTTTCAGAGGCACTTTGCCCGGACGGAAGCCTGGTGCTTTAGCCGTTTTGGCTTGCACTTTCAGGCGTTTCTCTACTTCAGCGCGGACTTCGGTCAGCGGGAAGGAGATCGTGATACGACGTTCGAGTTTGCCCAAGGTTTCGACTGCAGTTGCCATGTAAAAATCGTCCAAAAAAATATCATACAGTTGGTGCGAGGAGGGGGACTCGAACCCCCACACCATTGCTGGCGTCAGGACCTAAACCTGGTGCGTCTACCAATTTCGCCATCCTCGCGGCTTGTTTGCACAAAAGCAAAGGGCGACCCGTAAGTGAAAACGGTCGCCCTTACCCCAGAATGACACGGGGGCTTTCAACTTCAACGCGGTATTCTAACGGGTTTTTTAGCGAAATGTGGTGATTTTTAAACCAACATCAATATTGCCCCATATTTCGCATAATTTTGCTTGTTTAATCGACTTGCCCTGCTTTCCGGTCGGGCTTTTTCACGCGGAACCACGCCGCATACAGCGCCGGCAGGAATAACAGCGTCAGCGCGGTGGCCAGGATCAGCCCGCCCATGATGGCCACCGCCATCGGTCCCCAGAACACCGAGCGCGACAACGGGATCATGGCCAGCGCCGCAGCGGCCGCCGTCAGGATGATCGGCCGGCACCGGCGCACGGCCGACTCGACGATTGCCGTCCACGGATCGTGCCCCGCGGCGATATCCTGCTCGATCTGGTCCACCAGGATGACCGAGTTGCGGATGATCATGCCGAACAGCGCAATGATGCCCAGGTTGGCCACAAACCCCAGCGGCCGGCCGAACAGCAGCAAAGCCATGGCCGCGCCCGCTACACCGAGCGGCCCCGTCAGGAACACCAGCAGCGCCCGCGAAAAACTGTGCAGCTGCAGCATCAGCAGCGTGAAGATAATAAAAATCGCCAGCGGCAGGTTGGCCGCAATCGACGCCTCGGCCGCGCCGCTGTCGGCGGCGGCGCCCTTGATGGTGATGGCGTAGCCGGCCGGCAGCGCGGCGCGCAGCGACGCCAGCTGCGGCTCGATCTGGCCCGAGACGGTGGCGCCCTGGATGTGGTCGCCCACGTCCGCCTGCACCGTGATCGCCCACTCGCGCCCTTCGCGCCACACCACGCCCGGCTCCCATACGAAGTGCGCGCGCGCCAGCTGGCCGATGGTCACATACTTGCCGCTGGCGGTGGGAATATTGGTGTCGTTCAGGACCGAGATCGTGTTGCGCTCCTCGACCGGCTGGCGGATCTGGATGTCGATCAGCCGGATGTCCTCGCGGAACTGCCCCACCGTGGTGCCCGACAGGATGGTGTTGGCCGCGCGCATCACGGTTTGCGACGTCACGCCCAGCGCCCGCATCTTGTCCTGGTCCAGGTCCAGGCGCAGCACCTTGACCGATTCGTTCCAGTTATCGTTCACGCCCAGCGTATTCGGATTGGCGCGCATCACCTCCTTGACCTGGTCGGCAATTGCCCGCACCTTGGTCACGTCCACGCCCGTGACGCGGAACTGCACCGGGTACGGCACCGGCGGCCCGTTCGGCAGCAGCTTGACGCGCCCGCGCACTTCCGGAAAATCGTTTTCGAAGACCTTGACGATTTTCTCGCGCAGGTCGGCCCGCGCCGCCAGATCCCTGGGCAGCACCACGATCTGCGACACATTCGATTGCGGGAAGATCTGGTCGAGCGGCAGATAGAAACGGGGACTGCCCGTGCCCACGTAGCTGGTGGTGCTCACCACGCCCGGCAAGCGGGACACGAACGCTTCGAATTTTTTGACCTGCGCCTCGTTGGCGGCAAAGCTCGTGCCTTCCGGCGTCCACAGCTCCACCATCAGCTCGGGGCGGCTGGAATCAGGGAAGAACTGCTTCTCGATGAAGTTAAAGCCGTACACGCCCAGCGCAAACACGGCCAGCGATGCGACGATCGTGGTCTTGCGAAATTCCACGCACCAGTTCACCACGGCGCGGAAGCGGCGAAAGCCCGGCGTATCGAATACGTCGTGGTGCTCGCCAGGGGCATGCGGCTTGACCTTCAGCAGCACGTAACCGAGGTACGGCGTAAACGTCACCGCCACCACCCACGAGATGACCAGCGCCAGCGCGTTGACGGAAAACAGCGAGAACGTGTACTCGCCGGCCGTGGACTTGGCCAGGCCGATGGGCAAAAAGCCCGCCACCGTGATCAGGGTGCCCGTCAGCATCGGGATCGCGGTGGACGTGTAGGCGAACGTGGCCGCGTCGAAGCGCGACATGCCCTCCTCCATCTTGCGCACCATCATCTCGACCGCAATGATGGCGTCGTCGACCAGCAGGCCCAGCGCAATGATCAGCGCGCCCAGCGAAATCTTGTGCAGGTCGATGTCGAGCATGCGCATGAATAAAAACGTCACGGCCAGCACCAGCGGAATCGACAGCGCCACCACCAGGCCGGGCCGCACATCGAGCCGGAACGGCTTCGTATGCAGGCCCAGCGCCACGAAGCTAACGGCCAGCACGATCAGCACCGCCTCGATCAGCGTATGGACGAACTCGCCCACCGACGCTTTGACCGCCTCCGGCTGGTCCGAGACACGCTCGAGCTCGATACCGACGGGCAGCTTGGCCTTGAGCGCGGCCACGGTCTTTTCCATGTTCTTGCCCAGCTCGATGATATTGCCGCCCTTCTCCATCGACACGCCCAGCCCGATCACTTCCTTGCCGTTAAAACGCATCTTCTCGGAGGGCGGGTCCTGGTACTGACGCTTGATGACGGCAAAGTCGCCCAGGCGGAACGTGGTGCCGTTGGCGCGCAGCTCCAGCCGTTCCAGGTCTTGCGCGGTGGTCAGCGCGCCCGTCACCCGCACCTGCAGGTTGTCGGTGGGCGTCACCAGCACGCCGGTCGATTCCACGCCGTTCTGGGTGGCGATCTGGTTGGCAATCGCTTCGATTGAAATGCCCAACTGGGAAAATTTCTTGTGTGAGAACTCGATGACGACTTTCTCGTCCTGCACGCCGAACAGCTCCACCTTGGCCACGGTGGGCACGGCCAGCAGCTGCTGGCGCACGAAATCGGCGTACTGCTTGACTTCGGCATAGGTAAACCCGTCGCCGGACAGGGCGAAGATGGAACCGTACGTATCGCCGAACTCGTCGTTGAAGAACGGCCCCTGCACGCCCGCCGGCAAGGTATAGGCGATGTCGCCGATCTTCTTGCGCACCTGGTACCACGATTGCGGCACGTCTTTCGGCGACGTCGATTCGCGCAGCTTCAGGATGATCAGGGTTTCGCCCGGTTTCGAGTAACTGCTGATTTCGTCGATGCCGGGGGTTTCCTGCAATTTCTTTTCCAGCTTGTCCGTGACCTGCTCGGCCATTTGCAGCGCGGTCGCGCCCGGCCACATGGCGCGCACCACCATGGCGCGGAACGTGAACGGCGGATCTTCGTCCTGGCCCAGGTTGCTGTACGCAAGGGCGCCGCCGATCAGCAGCACGGCAATCAGGTAACGCGTGAGGGGAATGTGCTCGAGCGCCCAGCGCGACAGGTTGAAGCCGCCCTTCATCGGGCCGCTCCGGCAGCCGGCGCGGCCGCGGCGGACGCCCCCGGTGCGGGCGACGGGGCGACAGGCACGTCCTGCCCGAGGATTTTCACCTTCTGCCCCGGCTTGAGCAGGTTGACGCCGGCCGTGACCACCGTCTGTCCCGGCTTGACGCCGCTGCCCAGCACCAGGTCGTTGCCAGCCGCGCCGGTCACCGTGACCGGCGCCAGCCGCACCACGCCGTTTTCCACCAGCCACACGGACGTCGATGCCTTGTCATGGAACAGCGCCGTCAGC